>DATFTF010000058.1:0-4792 GCA_035262245.1 Thermoanaerobaculia bacterium | reverse complement strand
AGCCGCCGGCTGCCGCGCCGTCCTCGTGCCCGGAGGCTCCCGCTCCCGCGAGGAGCTGCAACGCTTCGTCGCAAGCCCGGCCGGCCACGGCGCCGTTCTCATCGAGTCCTTGGTCGATCTCCCCGCTTCCCTATCTCGCCTCACGCCTCACGCCTGACGCCTCACGCCTTCCGCCTCACGCGCGGGCGAAGCCCGCGTATGATCCCCCTCGCATGAAAGTCGTCGTCGCCGAGAAGCTGGCCTCGACCGGTCTGGAAATGCTCCGCAACGCCGGCCACGAAGTCGTTGACTTGACCGGCGCGCCGCGCGAGAAGCTGCTCGCGGCGCTCCCGGAGGCCGGCGCCCTCCTCGTCCGCAGCGCGACCAAAGTGGACGCGGCGCTCCTGGAGTCCGCTCCGAAGCTCTCCGTCGTCGGCCGCGCCGGAGTCGGCGTGGACAACGTGGACGTTCCCGCCGCGACGGCCCGCGGCGTCCTGGTCATCAACGCGCCGACCGCCAACGTCGTCTCCGCCACCGAGCACACGTTCGCCCTTCTCTTCGCGCTCCTGCGCCGCGTTCCGGCGGCAGCCGCTTCGATGGCCGGGGGCAAATGGGAGAAATCGAAATTCGTCGGCTCCGAGCTCGCCGGCAAGACACTGGGCATCGTTGGATTGGGGCAGGTCGGCTCACGCGTCGCGGCGCGGGCCCGCAGCTTCGAGGCCCGCGTGATCGCCTACGACCCGTACATTCCGACCGAGCGCGCGAAGGAGCTCGGCGTGCCGCTGGTGGATTTGCCGGAGCTTTTGGCCTCCTCCGACATCGTCACCCTCCATGCCACGGCGTCGGAAAAGGGGAAACCCCTCCTCGGCAGGGACGAGCTCCAGCGCATGAAGAAGGGAGCGGTCTTCGTCAACGTGGCCCGCGGGGCGCTCGTCGATCGAGAGGCGCTTTACGAAGCCCTCGAGTCCGGCCATCTCGCCGGCGCGGCTCTCGACGTCTTCGAGCCCGAGCCGCCGGATCCCAACGATCCTCTCTTCCAGCTCGGCAACGTCGTCACCACGCCTCATCTGGGCGCCTCGACCGTCGAGGCCCAGGAGCGAGTCGCTCTTCAGACCGTCGAGGCCGTCGTCGACGCGCTCGGCGGCGCCTCCTACGTCCCGGCGGTCAATCTTCCCTTCCGGGGTCCGGCGGATTCCTCCGGCGCCGCGGCCTGGATGACGCTCGCCGAGCGGACCGCGCGCTTTCTCTCTTCCATCGTGGCCGGGCGCCTGGGCGCGGTGTTCGTCGAGACCTGGGGCCTTCCCGAGGATCTGCTTCATCCGCTCTCCGTCGCCGCGGTCAAGGGCGCTCTAGCGCAGCAGTCGCCGGAGACCGTCAACTACGTCAACGCCCTCCACGTGGCGCAGGAGCGCGGTTTGGCGGTGACCGAAGCCCGCCATGCCGATCCGGGCGACTACGTGCGCTCGGTCCGCGTCTCGCTGGTCGCGGAAGGGAAGCCGACGAGCGCCGACGCCACGCTCTTCGCCGGCCGCGATGCGCGCGTGGTCGAGGTGGACGGCCTGCCGCTGGAGTTTCGTCCGCAGGGAACGGTCGTCTATCTGAAGAACCGCGACGTCCCCGGCGTCGTCGGGAGCGTCGGAACGATCCTCGGAGAGGGAGGCGTCAACATCGCCGATTTCTCGCTCGCCCGCGGGGGTGGGAAGTCCGCCGCCGCGGTCATCGCGGTCGATTCGCCGCCGCCTCCTCCGACCCTCGAGCGCCTGCGCCGGGCGCCGGCCGTCGAAGACGTCCGCGTGGTGACCTGGTGAGCCGGCTCAAGGTCGTCGTCCTTTTCGGCGGCCGATCCGTCGAGCGGGACGTGTCGCGCATCTCCGCGCGCACGATCGTCGAAGCGCTGGATCCCGAAAAGTACGACGTCGTCGCATTCGCCATCGGTCCGGACGGCCGCTTCCTGAACTCGGCGCCGTCCCTGAAGCTTCTGGCCGATGGGTTTCTGCCCAAGCGATTCCAGACCGGCGACGAGACGACGCCGTCCTATTCCAAGATGACCGTGCCGAAGGAGATCTCCCGCGGCAGGGCCGATCTGGTCTTTCCCATCATCCACGGAGCAACCGGAGAGGATGGAGCGCTCCAGGGTTTCCTGGAGATCCTCGGGATCCCGCACGTAGGCGCCGGCGTCGGCGCGTCGGCGCTGGGCATGGACAAGGCGATTTTCAAGGCCGTGCTGCGCGACACGGGCATTGCGACGGCGCGCGCGGTCGCGTTATTGGAGCGCGAGCGGGCCGCGGTGCGCGGCGACTCCTCCGACGAAAACCTGCTCGGTTTCGGCCTGCCTCTCTTCGTCAAGCCCTCGAGCGGCGGCTCCTCGGTCGGCGTCACCAAGGTCAAGCGCTGGGAGGATCTTCCGCTGGCGATCGATCTCGCCTTGCGCTACGACGAGCGCGCGCTGGTCGAGGAGGGGATCGATGCGCGGGAGCTCGAGTGCGCCGTGCTCGGTAACGACGACCCGAAGGCCTCCGTCGTTGGTGAGATCATCCCCGGCCACGAGTTCTACGACTACGACGACAAGTACCGGGACGACAAGGCGAAGCTCGTGATTCCCGCGGAGATTACGGACGAGGCCGCCACGGAGGTCCGGAGCGTGGCGGTCGAAGTCTTTCGCCTCTGCGGCGTCTCGGGAATGGCCCGCGTGGACTTCTTTCTCGAGCGCCGCACCGGCCGCGTTCTGGTCAACGAGTTGAACACCCTTCCCGGCTTCACGGCGATCTCCATGTATCCCAAGCTCTGGGAGGCCACCGGTCTGCCGCTGCCCGATCTCCTGGACGAGCTCATCCGCCTGGCTCTAGAGCGCAAACAAAAACGCGACCGTCTCTCCCACGAGCCGCCCGCGGCTCTTACTTGAACCCCTCTTCCAAGGGAGATGGGTTCGGGTGAGGATTCATCGAGGCAGCGAAGCCTTTGCTCCAGAGGCCGATGCGCGGATTGGTATCATCTCGACATGAGCAAGGTGGAGTCTCTCGAACGCGAGGTCGCGAAGCTCACGCCGCGGGAGCTGGCGGCTTTCCGGGAGTGGTTTGCGAAGTACGACGCGGACGCTTGGGATCGTCAGATCGAGAGCGACGTGAAAGCGGGAAAGCTTGACCGACTCGCGGCAGAGGCTCTAGCGGCTCATGATCGGGGCGAAACCAAGGGCATGTGAGGCATTTCGCATCGCCCGGGTTCTGGGCATGCTGCGAGAAGCTTCCTGCCAACGTTCAGCAGCTCGCTCGCGAAAAGTACGAGCTCCTTAAGGTCAATCCGTACCACCCCTCGCTTCACTTTAAGAGAGTCGGTCGCTACTGGTCTGTCTGAGCAGGCCGCTCATACCGCGCCCTTGGGGTTGACGCCGCAGACGGAATCATTTGGTTCTGGATCGGCACTCACGCCGAGTACGACAGGCTCGTCGGATGACCGTTGGCAGCGGATAGCTACTTCCCCCACAGCCCCTCCCACCACCGCTCCGCCGTCGCCTCGCCGTTCAATCCCATCTTGTGCCGGATGTCCGTCGTCTTCCATCCGGTCAGCCGCGCCAGGTTCATCGCCTCCTGCTCCCGGCGCTTGCCGAGCTCGTCGCGGTAGTACTGCTCACCGGCTTCGCAGGAGATCTGCCCGGCGAACGGATGCCGCAGGATGTACCGGCCCTGGAAGTTCGCCCGGTCGGCGGTCTCCTGGAAGACCAGGTCCTCCGGGAAATGACGCGCGTCGTAGCGCAGATGGAGCCGCGTCAGAAAGACGGCCGGAGAGCCGCCGCCGGCGTCTCCGTCGAGCCAGAAGACGCCCAGCCCCTTCAACTCCTCCTTCGACAGCGGCGTCGCCGCGCACGGGTCGCACCACGCCATGTCCCAGGCGTACTCGAGAAAGACCGCCTGCATCCGCTCCTTGCGCACCTGCTCGGAGAACATCGCGCGGTAGAAGCCGGCGAACTCGTCCTTGACGTAAAGCGGCACGTCCATGTCGGAGGGGAGCTTGACGGTGCGGTAGTTCGTCGTCTCCACGCGCCCCTTTCGCGTCAGCGCGTATACGAAGAGCTCCTGCGGTCCGTTGGCGTTGACCATGCCCAGCCGGATCGGCAGCATGAACTTGGGCGACTCGTAGGCGACCTGGAGCGGCCGCAGGTACGAGAACCCCAGGCGCGATTGCTCCTTCAGGTTCACCTTCGCCACGAAGAAGCGCATGTTCTGCTTGATGTAACCGCCGAGCACATCCGACGCTCCGGCCGGAATCCGATATCCGCTCTCTTTCAGCCACGTTTCGAGTCCCCCGGACTCCTTGGCCGAGAGGATCAGGATGTCGTACTCGCCGACGGTGTAGCTGGCCTCGATCGTCACCCCGAGGCTCTTGGCCCGCTCCTGCCGGTCGACGGCCATCTTGAGCGCCATGGACGGTGCGCCCGCCTGCTCCCGCTGCGCGAACTCCATGCACGGATCGCCATCCCAGTATTCGACCAGCCGCGGCGAAGAGTAGCCGTCTAAGTGATCGAGGAGGGCCTTATCGCCGACGTGGATCTGCCCGCGCGACAGGAATGTCGGGACCGGCACCACGACCGCGAATTCCTTCAGGTCGCCCTGGAAGTCGCTCGCCATCGTCAGCACGGTGCGGTCGCCGTCGCGAACCATGGCGACCTGGGAGGCGCGGTTAAAGAGCTTCGTGTCGGCCCTCGCCACGTAGAACCCGCAGAACCCGAGGGCCCCGCGCGCGGGAAGGGCGAAGAGGAGGGAAAGGATCCAGATTGCCGAGCGTCGCATGCGTCTCTCCTTTGCGGCTGAAGGGCGCG
>DATFTF010000057.1:0-6473 GCA_035262245.1 Thermoanaerobaculia bacterium | reverse complement strand
CCGCCACCGAGACGCCCGATCTCCCCGACCTGTCCCCGGACTTCGATGGCCGGAGCTTTTCCTCCCACGGGCTCGACCTCTCCTGGGATCACTCGACGCGGACGATCGAGTGGTTCACGGATTACAAGGACTTTGGCGACGGGTTTCGCGCGGACGTCGGTTTCGTGCCGCAGGTGGGCTACCGCGAGAGCCACTCTTTCGTGAACTACAAGTTCTATCCCACGGGATTTCTCAACATCGTTCGGCCCTTCGTCGACTTCGACTACCAGGCCTTGACGGACGGATCCCTTCTCTCCCGGCGCATCAACCCCGGAATCGATCTGATCGGGCGCTGGAATTTCTTCGGCGAGCTCTCCTACTACCCGGACGAGCGGTTCCGCGTCCAGGGGAAGGTCATCCCGCGTGAGTACATGAGCTACTTCGTCACCGTCGACCCGCCGCGCTGGATCTCGCGTTTGCAGATCACCGGGCACGCCGGCGAGGACATCGATTTCGCCAACGCCCGCCCGGGACACGGCGGCGAAGTCGTTGTCACGGCGACGATTCGCCCGACCGACCATCTCGCTCTCGACTTCGTCGGCGACCGGCAGTGGGTGAACGTCGACGACCCGACGCTGGGTTCGGGACGGCTTTTCACCTCGCAGGTCACACGGCTGAAGGCAACCTACACGTTCACCGCCCGCTCGTTCCTGCGCCTCATCGGCCAGTACGTCAAGACGGATCGGGACCCCGCCCTCTACACCTTCTCCGTACCGGCGAAGGAAGGAAACTTCGACGGTTCCGCGCTCTTTGCCTACAAGCTCAACTGGCAGACGGTCTTCTATCTGGGATACGGCGATAGCCGGGCCCTCTTCCCGGCGGTCGATTTTGGGCCCGTCAATCCCCACTACGATCTGCTTCGCGTCTCCCGACAGTTCTTTCTGAAGCTCTCCTACGCGTTTCAGGGCTAGCCGTCGCCTGCGCTGCGCTTCAGGATCTGCGCCTGACGGCGCACCGGACCGCGGCTCGCCCGGATGCGGGCTCGACCGCGTTCCTGATCCTGAAGCTCCGCTCCGGCTCCCGCGGCGTGAGTCGTTTTGCGAATCCAGTTCGCAAAACTTGGTCACGCCGCGAGGGGCCCCAAGGGTCCCGAGGGCCCTGGTCCCAGCCCTCGTCGCGGCTGTCCTCGTCGATCCGGAACTTTCGGGGCGGATGCGGGTTCCCTCACTGACAGAATGAGACCCTTGAATCCACGCCGTTTCCCTCGATTGCCGATTCTGCTCGCCGTCGTCTGCGCGCTGGGAGCTCAGACCAGCCCTTCCCGCGTCGCGCCCGGCGCCTCCGCCGGCGACTGGAAGGACGTCGACCGGATGGTCTCGGAGCAGAAGTTCGCCGAGGCCGCCAAAGTCGTCGACGACCTGCTGGCCCGGGCGCGGGCCGCGAAAGACGACGCGGCCTGGACCCGCGCGCTCGTGCGGCGGGCGCAGCTGGAGATCGGCCTCCACGGCTATGAAACCGCAGTCCGATTCCTGAAGGAAGAGCCGCGTCCGTCGGGTCTCCTCTCCCGCGTCACGCTCGATCTTTTCTACGGCGAGACGCTCGTGACCTACGCGCGCGCTTACTCCTGGGAGATCTCTCAGCGCGAGCGCGTCGAGGCTCCGGGCGTCGATCTGAAGGCGTGGACCCGCGAGCAGATCTTCGAGGAGGCCCGGCGCGCCTACGGCGACGCCTGGCTCGAGCGCGACGCTCTCTCGAAGGTGCCGGTCAAGGACCTCGCCGAATACGTTGCCGCCAACTCCTATCCCGCCGAAATCCGCGGCACGCTGCGGGACGCCGTGACGTACCTCGCGGTCGACCTTCTGGCCGACACCACTGGATGGACCTCGGCACAATCGAGTGCTGTCGAAGGCCTGGGTCTGGCGCGTCTGCTCGCTCGCCAAGGACCGGCCGACGGCCTGCGGCTCGATGGACCCGGGCATCCGCTGGAGAAGATCGTCGCGGCGCTGGCGGACCTGGAAGCGTGGCATGGCTCCGGGGGCCAGTCTCAGGCCGCGCTCGAGGCGCGTCTGGAGCGGCTGCGCCGGCTCCATGCGGCCTTCACGCAGTCGGCGGACCGCGGCGAGATCCGGCGGGACCTGGAGCAGCGGCTCCCGCGGTTTCGGGATGTCCCCTGGTGGTCGATGGGAATGGCCACGCTCGCGCGATTCCGGCAGGCGGAGGACGCCGTCGACAACCTGATTCGAGCTCTCGACATCGCGCGCGAAGGGGAGAAGGCCTATCCGCGGTCCCCGGGCGGTGAGGAGTGCCGGTCGATCGCCGCCTCCATCCAAGCGCCCGACTTCCAGGCCGCGTCGATGTCGGAGGACGGCCCCCGCCGGCGCTCCCTCCAGTTGACGCACAAGAACGTGGACGTTTTGTACCTGCGCGCTTATCCGGTCGACCTGGTCGCACGGATCGAGTCGGCAACCGACTACAACCTGCTCCCCTCGGGCCGCGACGTTCGCGCGATGCTGGCGAAGGAGCGCCCGGCCGCGTCCTGGAGCGTGGCTCTTCCTCCCACTCCGGACTACAAGCCGCACCGCACCTTCGTCACGCCACCGCTCGACGGGCCGGGACTGTACGTCGTGGTCTTTTCCGCGCGCTCCGACTTTGCGGAGAACGACAATCGGATCCTCTCCGTGAACCTGATCGTCACCGATCTCGTGCTGGTCACGCGGCAGGAGGATTCGATGATCGAGGCGCGCGTGCTGGCCGGCCGGTCCGGAGAGCCGGTGGCTTCCGCGTCGGTGACGCTCTACCGCTTCGATTGGAACCAGAGGCACGCGCCGGTCGAGACCAGGGAGACTTCCGCCGACGGTTCTGTTCGCTTCGAATACGCTTCCGGCCGGGAAGGCCACAACTATTTCCTTCTCGCCCGCCGGCGCCGGGACGCCGCCCTCGACGCCAACTACCTCTCCCTGTCGCGGCGGCCGCCCCCTTCGGAGATCACGCAGTCGCTCCTCTATACCGACCGCGCCATCTACCGGCCGGCGCAGACGATCGACTGGAAGGTGCTGGTCTACCGAGGCCGCGCGGACCAGGGGCGTTTCCAGACCGTGGCCGCGTCGCCTGTCACCGTCAGCCTCGTCGACGCCAACAACCAGAAGGTCGACTCGATGACGCTCGCGACCAACGAATTTGGAACCGCCGCCGGCGAGTTTCGGATTCCTTCCGGACGCGCGCTCGGCAACTGGCGCCTGGAGAGCTCCGCCGGCGGCTCCTGTTACGTCAGCGTGGAAGAGTACAAGCGGCCGACCTTCGAGGTGTCGTGGAAGGACCCCGACGGTCCGATTCGCTTGAACCACGCGCTCGCGCTCTCGGGGCAAGCGCGCTATTACTTCGGTCTCCCGGTCGCGCAGGGGACCGTGGTCTGGAGCGTCACAAGGCAGGCCGAGGTTCCCTGGTGGTGGTGGAGCTGGGGCTGGATTCAACCATCCTGGGGTCAGCCCGAGACCGTGGCCCAGGGAAGCGCTCCCCTCGGGAGCGACGGCGTCTTTCACGTGACGTTCACCCCCCGAGCCGACGAGCGCCTCAAGGAGAAGCCCGGCGCCGTCACTTACCGCTACGTCGCCACGGCCGACGTGACCGACGAAGGCGGAGAGACTCGGAGCGCCACGCGCCCGTTCCGCGTCGGCTTCGTCGGAGTCGAGGCGACGGCGCGTATGGAGACCTCCTTCTTTGAGGCCGGCTCGAAGGCCGCGGTCACTGTCGTCCGCACGGATACCAGCGGCGCGCCGCGAGCCGGAACGGGAACCTGGCGGGTGCTCGGCCTGGCGGCGCCGTCCGCCCTGATGCTCCCGGCGGACCGGCCCGCTCGCGTCGATCCCGCCGCGGAGCGCTTCGCCACGCCCGGCGACCGCCAGCGCCCGCGCTGGGAATCCCAGGAGTCGCTGCTGGGGCAGCTTCGGGAGTGGAAGGACGGGCCCGAGCGCGCGCACGGAACGGCCACCCACGACGCGAAGGGAGAGGCACGGATCGCGCTGCCGGAGCTTGCCGCGGGCGCGTATCGGCTCCGCTACGAGACGTCCGACGATCTGGGCGCGAAGTTCGATCTGAGTCAGGACTTCATCGTCGCCGGCCGGGGCTTGAAGCTTCCCATCGCCGCTGCGCTTCTGGCCGAATCCTCCTCGGTCGCCGTCGGCAGGACCGCGCGCCTCCTCGCGCTTTCGGGATTCCCCGGCCAGCCCCTGTCGCTCGAGCTCTACCGCGACGGACGGTTGATCGAGCGGCGGGCCTTGAAGGGCGGAGAAAGCGAGCTCCTCGAGTTCCCGATCGGCGAGAAGGACCGCGGCGGATTTGGTGTGCGTCTCTCGATGCTGCGGGATCACCAGTGGATAGAGCTGACCGCGGCGGTCTTCGTTCCGTGGGACGACAAGAAGCTCTATCTCACGTTCGCCACTTTCCGCGACCGCATCCGGCCTGGAACTTCCGAGACGTGGCGGGTGACGGTCAAGGCGCCCGACGGCAAGCCGGTCGAGGAAAAGGCGGCCGAGCTGCTCGCCTACATGTACGACCGCAGCCTCGACGCGTTCCGCCAGCAGTCCCCGGCGGATCCTCTGTCGATCTACCCGGACCACACCGCGCCAGGTTCCGAGCGCGCCAGCCTCGGCGAGCAGGGAGCGCAGTGGGTCTTCAGCAACGGCTACGGAACGGTCCCCTCGGGCCCGTCGCTCGCGGGCGACCGGCTGAAGTTCCTGGACGGCTATGGGATCGGCGGACCGGGGCTGCGGTACCGAGGGCAGATCCTCCGAGAGGAGGCGGCCAACGGGCGCGTGGCCGACGCGCTTGCCGTTTCCGCCCCGGCTCCCGCGTCTCAAGAAGCGGTGGTGGCCAAGAGCGCCGCGGTCGGCGGATTCATCGACGAGCGCAAGGACAAGGAAAGCTCGGCGGCCCAGGCGCCGAACGCACTTCGCAGCGAATTCTCGGAGACCGCGTTCTGGAAACCGCACCTGCTGACCGGGCCCAACGGCGAAGCCGCGATCGAGTTCACCGTCCCCGATTCGGTCACGTCCTGGAGAGTGTGGGTCCAGGCCGTGACGCGGGACTTGAAGGCCGGGTCGATTCAGAAGGAGACGCAGAGCTTCAAAGACCTCATGGTGCGGCCGTACGTCCCGCGCTTCCTGCGCGAGGGAGACCAGGCGGACCTGAAGGTCGTCGTCAACAACGCCACGGGCAGGAAGATGTCCGGGCGCGTGTCCATCGAGATCCTGGACGCGGCCACGCAGAAGAACGCCTCGGCAGATTTCGGATTGCCTGCCGCCGGCGCCTCCGCCGATTTCGCGGCGGACTCGAAGGGAAGCGCAGCGGTCGTCTTTCCAATCTCCGCCCCGCGCGGCGCGGGGAACTACTCGTTCAAGGTCACCGCTTCGGCGGGCGACGCGAGCGACGGGGAGCTGCGGCCGGTTCCCGTCCTGCCGGGCCGCCTGCATCTGATCCAGTCGCGTTTCGTGAGCCTCAAACCGGGCGCCACGCGAACGATGACCTTCGAAGACATGGCGGCCGGCGGAGATCCGTCACGCGTGGACGAGCGGCTGGTGGTCACCGTGGACGCGCAGCTTTTCGAGTCGGTCTTGAACGCCCTGCCCTATCTCGTCCATTACCCCTACGAGTGCACGGAGCAGACGTTGAACCGCTTCGTCCCGACGGCCATCGTGTCGTCGTTGTTCCGCGACTATCCCTCGGTGGCCAAGATGGCCCAGGAGCTGTCGCGGCGCGACACGAGACTGGAGACCTGGAGCGCGCCGGATCCCAATCGGGCGATGGCGCTCGAAGAGACACCGTGGCTCGAGGTCTCGCGCGGCGGGCGCGATGTCGGGGGCGATTTGGTCCGGATCCTCGATCCGAAGATCGCCAAGGCCGAGGAGGAAGCGGCGCTCGCCAAGCTGATCAAGGCCCAGACCGCGTCCGGAGGTTTTCCCTGGTGGCCGGGTGGACCGCCCTCTCCCTACATGACGATCTACATTCTCCACGGCTTCGCCAACTCGCTCGAGTTCGGCGGTCCGGCGCCGCGCGACGTCGTGGAGAAGGCGTGGGCCTACGTCGCCCGCTACGTGAAAGAAGATCTCGACCGCTGCATTGCCGCGAACAGCTGCTGGGAATTCGCGACGTTCATCAACTACACGATGTCCTCCTATCCCGACCCGAGCTGGTATTCCAAAGCCTTCACTCCGGCAGATCGCAAGCGGCTCCTGGACTTCTCCTTCCGCCACTGGAAGGAGCACTCGCCATGTTTGAAGGCGCAGCTCGCTCTGGTGCTCGAGCGCTCCGGACGGCCGGCCGACGCCAAGCTCGTGTGGGACAGCGTCATGGATTCCGCCAAGACCGATCCGGATCTGGGGACCTCCTGGGCGCGCGAGGACCGCTCCTGGCTCTGGTACAACGACACGATCGAGACCCAGGCCTTCGCGCTGCGCGTTCTCATGGAGCTCGCCCCCAAGGACCCGCGCCGCGACGGC
>DATFTF010000056.1:0-8566 GCA_035262245.1 Thermoanaerobaculia bacterium | reverse complement strand
CATCCCCTGCTCGCGAGCCACGGAGAGGGCGCGGCTCCTTCCCGAGAGGCCTGGATGAATTCGGTAGTTGGGGCGGCCGGTCGCCTCGTCGAACTCCATGGCCGCACAGACCGCCTCGGGGCGCGCCGCGGCAAAGTTCTTGATCGCGGAGAGATGCGTGGTGACGATGGCTCGCCCGCCCCGAGTCAGCAACTCTTCGAGCCAGGCGATCGCCAGGGCGCTTCCCTCCTCCGGATCGGTCGCGCTGCCGATCTCGTCGATCAGAGCAAGGCATTCCGGACCGCCCTCCTCCAGGATGCGGGCCTGAGTCTCCATCGAAGAGGAGAAGGTCGAGCGGTCCGACAGGATCTGCTGCGCGTCGCCGATTTCGGCGCGCACCGCACCGAAGACAGGCAGGCGCGTCCCGGCGCCGGCGGGGACCGGGATGCCCGACTGGGCCAGCAGGGCGAAGAGCCCGGCGGTCTTCAGCACCACCGTCTTGCCGCCGGCATTGGGTCCGGAGATCACCAGGAGACGGCGGTCGGCGGCGAGCGTCAGGTCGAGCGGCACCACCGGGCGCTCCGTACGCGTCTCTCCGAGCACGCGGCGGCGGAGCTTGGCGAGGCGCGGATCGAGGAGAGGATGCCGGGCGTTGGAGAGCGTCCAACCGCCGTCGTCGGACAGCTCTGGAATGCGTCCATCGGTGATCTCGCCGAACTCGACTCGGGCCTCCAGGGCATCGAGCTCGCCGAGCTCCTCGACGGCGGCCTCGAGGTCCTCGCCGCGGGCGAGGACCTCCCGCCCGAACTCGGTCAAGAGCCTTTCGACCTCGCGCCGCTCCTCCGCCGCGAGCAGAGCAAGCTCGTTGTTGGACTCGATGACCTCCATCGGCTCGATGAAAACGGTCTGTCCGGAGCCGGAGCGGTCGTGCACGATGCCGGGCATGCGGGCTCGCGCCGAGGCCACGACCGGAAGGCAATAGCGATCGTTGCGCAGGACCACGACGGCGTCTCCCAGGATTTCCCGGCGGGTCTCCATGAGCCGCTCGAGTCCGCGAGCCACTTCCGCACGCCGCCGGCGCAGCCGCGTACGCAGCCGGGACAGTTCCGGCGAGGCGTCGTCCTTGACCGTGCCGTCGGCGTCGAAGAGCCGGCGGGCGCGCTCGAGGAGTCCCTCAAACTGCGGAAGCCGCCCGCGCCGCTCCTCGAGCATCGGCGAGCGGACGCCCGCGAGAGCCTTGGCGACCGCCGCGCAGGCCCGTGCCGCGGCGAGGATCGGCTTGAGTTCCTGGGACTGGAGGAATCCGCCCGCCTCGGTCAGGGCGTCCAGGGCCGCGGCGACCTCTTCGACGCCGGCCAGAGGAAGCCTTCCGTGTTCGAGGCGAAATCGGAACATTTCCTCGGTCTCGCCGAGCCTGCGCCGGACCTGCGCTTGCTCGAATGCGGGGGTCAGCCCGGCCAGCGCTCGCCTGCCGGGAGGAGTGCGTGCCAGGGCGGAAAGTAAACGAAGGACGACGTCGAACTCGAGAACCTTGAGATCGGCGTCGTCCTCCGCGACGAATCGACCGGGATCGCTTGCGTCTAGAGAGCCGTCCGGCGTTCCTCCGAAAGTTTGCGGAGCATCTTCTTGCGCGCCTGAATCATTTTCCTTTTCCGCTTTGCGCTCGGCTTTTCGTAGTGCTGCCGTTTCTTCAACTCCGAGAGGATGCCGGACTTTTCGCACTTTCTCTTGAACCGCCGCATCGCGTTCTCGAAGGATTCGTCTTCCTTGACGTGAACGAGAGGCACGAACACTCACCCCCTTCACCGCCCGATCTGACGGGGCACGTTATTTTAGATGCTATCCCCTGAGGTTTCAAGCGATTAAGAGCGTCTCGGGCCTCGCCGTTTTCGGCTCGAAGGCAGCGTCGGATCGATCGACCACGTGCGGGTCCGCGATTGTCTCGCGAAACTGCGCGCTCTTTGCTTCGCCAACCGCGGCGGGGACGCTAAGTCACTGAGAGCGAAGAAGGAGCGGGCGTCTGGAGACTGTCTCCCCGCTATAATGGCCCGCAGATGGCCGATTTCGACAATCGTTTAAAACAACTCGAAGAAGAAATCGAGCGGCGGCTGGTCGAGCGGTTTGCGGCGCTGCGGGACGAATTCGACCGGTTGCGCCTGGAGTCGGACCACCGGTGGGCGGGCTTTCTCGACCGGTTCGACCAGAAGTTTTCAGGCATCGTTCCGCTCGAGCTGATGCAGCCCGAGCCGCCGGGAGAGGCGCGAGCCGCCGCCGCGGCGCCCGCGGGCGGAATGGCAGTCGCTGCGGCAGCCCGCTCCCTCGACGAAGCGGCCAACCAGGTCGATGCGCTGCACCGGTTTCTCGACCTCTGCCGCAATCACTGCTCTCGCGCGGCGCTCTTGGTCACACGAGGAGGGTCCGCCTTCGTCTGGAAATCGGTCGGATTCTCCGATCACGGTATCAACGATGAGTTGATTCGCCGCGCTGATCTCCCAAGCGCCCCCGACAGCCCTCTCACGCGCGTCCTGGAGGGACAGCCCTGCGAGCTCGCCGCCGGAAATGAGATCTCGCAGGCGCTGTCCGCCGCCGACGCGACTCGCGGGGTGCTGATCGCGATGGTGGTCAAGGAGAAGATTTCCGGCGCGCTCTACGCGGACTGCGTTGCCGACGAAGAGTCGCAGTTCGATCCGGAGGCGCTCGCTTTTCTGACCTTCCTCGCCGGCTTGATCGTGGACCGTCTGGCCTCGAGAAAGCTGAAGCCGGCGCCGCCGCTGCGCCCGCTGGAATCCGCGGCTCCGCCGCCCCGCCAGCCGGCGGCCGAGGCGCGTCCCGCCGTTTCGCCGGAGACCGCGCCGCAGCCGGCCGCGACCGAGCCGGAGTTCGAGCTGGCCAATGAACCGTCGGTCCAGGCGCCCGCTGCGGAGCCGGGATACCGCACGCAGATGATGCAGGCGGTGCCGTCTCCCGCTCCCGCGACACCCATGCCGCCGCCGGAATTTTACGGAGCGCCCGCGGCGGAACCGGAGCCGCAGTTCCAGATGCCGCTGCAGCGCCCCTCGGAGCAGATTCCCATCACGCTCCCGCCGCTCGAGCCGGAGCCCTCACTTCCCGAGGAACCGGCGCCGGGCGCCACGGTGCGTATTCCGACCTCCATGGTGGAGGATGCGCTGGCCTCCTCGCCGCCGCCCGAGCCCCAGCCTCTCAGGCCGCCGCCTCCGCCTCCTGCCGCGCCTCGGCCCTCCACGGGAGCGCGCCGTCTGGCAGGGCCGCTGGCTCCCGCCGAAGGCGACGAGCGCCGGGAGGAGGCGCGGCGATTCGCCAAGCTTCTGGTGTCGGAAATCAAGCTCTACAACGAGAAAGCCGTGTTGCAAGGCCGCGAGCAAGGGAACATCTACGAGCTGCTCAAAGAAGACATCGACCGCAGCCGGCAGATGTACGACGAGCGCATCCCAGAAGACGTCCGCTCGGGCTCCAACTTCTTCTACGAGGAGCTCGTGCGCATCCTCGCCGACGGCCGCGCCGACGCCCTGGGACTCTGAGAAGAATTTGTGATTTGTGATTTGTGATTGGTGATTGACCGCGGAAATCGACTTCTCCGCGCCCCAATCGCAAATCACAAATCGCAAATCACAAATCGGTACTCGAAAAGTGCAGCGTCTCTCTCTCACCGTGTGTCTCTTGGCGGCGGCGGCCGTTCTTCAGGCCGACATCCCTTTCCCCCTCTCGACGGACTATGACGCCGAGTTCGCGCACGCGGCGGATTTGATCGAGGGCGGCCAGCGCGGGCAGGCCGAGCAGGTTCTCTCAGGGATCGTGGCTCGCTCGGGGCAGCCGGCGTGGAAGGCGCGCGTCGAGATGCTTCTGGGCGCCGACGATCTGCGGCACGACCGCTTCGAGAATGCCGCGGTCCATTTCGCGGCCGCCCCCGCCGCGACGATCGGCCTGGAGCCCTACCGGCGGATGCGGCTGGCCCAGGCGCTCTCGCGCCAGCGCCGCCGCGAGGACGCCCTTCGCGAATGGACGCGGGCCTTCGAAGCCGAAGAGCCCTTCGCCCTGCGGGCCGAAGCGGGCTGGCAGCTCGCGGCTTCGCTGCGGGAGTCGGGCAAGCCCTCCGAGGCCCTCGCCGTCCTCTCCCGCTCTTCTCCTGTGAGCTCGGGCGCACGCGCCGCGGAGATCGGTGCCGAGCGGATCCGTCTGGCGGGGGTTCTGGGGAATCGAGACGCGATCCGGGACGCCGCGAGAGACCTCATCGATGCCGGCATCGATCTCGAGGCGCCTCCCGCGGCCCGGCGAGCCCTCGCCGAGGAGCTCGCCCGGGGCACTCCCGACCAGAGGGCGCGATTCGGCCGGGCCCGGCTGGCTGCCGGCGATGTCCGCCGCGGGCTGGCCGTCCTGCGTCTGGATCAGCCGCAGCGCTGGTCGGCGGCGGAGCGCGCCGAGAATCAGCTGGCGATCGCGCGGGGCTTCGAGCGGTCCAAGAACAGCCGGGAGGCGGAACGCGCGGCGGCCGCGGTGCCCGCGGACGGAACCGAAGCTGCGTTCCAGGCCCGCCTCCTTCGATGCGACCTCATTCTGGCGCGGCTGACGAAACACAATAAGGATCTTGTGAGCCGGGCGCCTCAGGATCCGGGCGTGGTGGCCGTCGCCAACGGTCTCACTGCGCTGACCGCGCCGGAGATCCCGCCGCCGGTTCGCACGGCGGCCCGCGAGCGTCTGATCCGGATCGTCGCCGAGCAGGACCGGTTCGACGACGGTCTGGCGCAGGCCCGGCTGCTGGCCGCCGAGGCGCCGCAGACGACCGCCGGATTCGAGCCGCTGTGGCGAGCGGCCTGGAGCAGCTACGTCGCCGGGGACTCCGCCGCGGCGCGGGCGCGCTTCCAGGATCTGGCCGCGATCTACAAGGGAGTCTCCGCCCAGAGGCGCCTGTCGTACTGGATCGCCCGATGCCTCCAGCGCGAGGGGGACGCGGAAGGGTCCAAGCGCATCTATCAGGACCTCGCCGCGGCCGACCCCGCCGATCTCTACGGACTCTTCGCCCGGCGCCGGTGCGGCACTTACGAAGCCCGGCGCGCGGCTCCGGTCGCCGACCCGACGGCGGCGGCTGCGACCTACCGGCGAACCGACGAGCTCCTGCGCCTGCGTTTCTTCGCCGAGGCGGCCGCCGAAGCGTCGGCGCTGCCTTCCTCGCCGGGGCGGGACCGGCGTCTTGCGGAGGCCGACTTCGCGCTGGGGCGCTTTCTCGCCGCGGCCGCCGCCGCCAAACGGGCCTTTCCGGTGATCGGAACCGCCGAGGAAGGAGGGGTCCCGGATCCCTGGCGTCGCCTCTACTACCCGATCGAGGTCGGCGGATACCTCACCGATCGGGCCAAAGAGTTCGGGATCGATGCCGCGATCCTGCGCGGCCTTGTGCGTCAGGAGAGCGTCTTCGAGCCGGACGCGCGGTCGCGCGCCGGCGCGCTCGGCTTGACCCAGCTCATGCCGGCCACGGCGCGCAGCCTCTCGCGTTCGGTGCTCCGCCAGCGGTACAAGAAAGCCTTCCTGTACGACCCCAAGGTCAATGCGCGGTTGGGGGCCGCTTACTTCAAGCGTTTGCTCGATGAATTCGGCAACACGGCATATGCGCTGGCCGCCTACAACGGCGGTCCCTCCCGAATGGCCCGAGTGCTGCACGAGAACCCGAATCGTCAGGAGGACGAAATCTTCGAGTCTCATCCCGCATACGAGACTCGCGACTACGTCCGGCGCGTGCTGCTCTACGCCGAGTCGTACCGGGAGCTGTATCCGTAGTGCGGGGTCTACGGTCTAGGGCCTCAGGAGCTCTCCCTGAACTTTAGACTTTAAACCTTAGACCTTAGACTCGCTCTGTGGCTATCGAGTTCCAGATCGCGACCGCGCGCAAGATCGAGCGGCACGACATCACCGGCGAGGTGAGCGGCGCTGCGAAGCAGCTCGGAATCGAAGAAGGCGCGCTTCTAGTCTCCGTGCCTCACACCACCGCGGCGGTGACGGTCGGCGAGAACTGGGACGAGGACGTCACGCACGACGTCGAGCGAGCGCTCGCCCGATGGGTGCCGGACGTGAAATTCGAACACGGCGAAGGGAACTCGCCGGCGCACTTTCTCTCCGAAGCCATCGGGACTTCCTGCCTGGTGCCGCTCGAGAAGGGCAAGCCGCTGCTCGGGCGCTGGCAGGGGATTTTCTTGATCGAGCTCGATGGGCCGCGGCGGCGCAAGGTGCGAGTGGCGGCGCTCACCGGATCCTCCCGCTAAGGGACCGTCCGATATGTCCCTCGTCGTCTTCCTGCGGGGCATCAACGTCGGCGGACACAGGAGATTTCGCCCGAGCGTCGTCGCGAGAGAGCTCGCCGATTACGACGTGGTCAATGTGGGCGCGACCGGAACATTCGTCGTTCGCAAGGCGGTGTCCCGAGCGAAGCTCCGCGCCGAGCTGGCCCGGCTGCTCCCCTTCCAGACACAGATCGTGCTCTGCGAGGGCCGCGATCTCCTTCGCCTGGAGGCGGAGAATCCGTTTGGGAGCGCGCCGACGCGGCCCGACGTCGTCCGCTTCGTGAGCATCCTGTCGAGAGCCGGAGGCCTTCGGCCCAGGCTTCCGGTCGCGTTTCCTCCCCACGGACCGTGGTTCGTGAGGGTCATCGCATCAGAGAAGCAATTCGTCTTCGGCATGTACCGCCGCCACATGAAGACGATCGGTTATCTCGGCCGGCTCGACAAGCTCTTCGGCGTGCCGGCGACAACTCGCGGATGGAGCACGATTCTCGCGGTCGCGCGCATTCTCAGAGGAGAGAAGCCTGCTCGCTCCCGCGGAATCCCGTAGATCGACGAATCCTCCGGCACTGGCCACGCTCGCGGTGATTGTCTCCTCGCGGGTGCGCGCCGTGTTTTGGGGCGGGGTCACAGTCGGGGAAAAACTTCGCGCTCCTCGCGCACTGTGTGGGCGTCCCAGCGGCGGGCGAGATTGGCGGCCAGAGCGCGGGCGCCGGGAAGATCACGTCTCTCCGACAGGAGCCGCCGCATCATTCCCGACACCTCGCGGATCTGCACGTGCTCGAGCAGGAGCTCTCGGTCACGCCGCTGCTCATCCGTCTCTTCCCCCGCCGTGACGAGCTTCTGACCGCCCGGCGCGCGGTAGAGATCCGATTCCTCGAGCTCCGTGTGGCGGCGGAGCGTGTCATCGAAGACTGTGATCGCCTCGAGGGCGGCCGCCGCCTCGTTCGTCTCCGCGGCGGCGAGAAATCGGCCGAAGAGGTCGTCTAAGCTTCGGTGCTCCGCCTCGAGGCGCGCCGCGAGAGAGGAGCCTGGGCTCAATGGACCGCCGCCGGAACCGCCGCCGCCTTCTCCGGCTCCTTCGTGCCCATCGCCTTTCCCAGAACGGGGTCGAGAACCTCCGCGTCGGGCTCGCCGGCCTCGAAGCCGTAGAGCGCGGCGACCGTGCGGGCGATTGAGAGCGGCGAGACCTTCGCGCTTGAGGAGCCGGCGCGTACGCCCGGACCGTAGATCACGAGCGGCACGCGCGCGTCGTCGTCGCTCGGCTGCCCGTGGGTCGTTCCGGCCTCCCGGCCATAAGACCACATCCAGCCCGGCTTCAGGACCACGAAGACGTCGCCGGAGCGGTCGGCGCGGAAGGAACGCTCGATGGCGAGCGCGTGCGGCGCGATCGCCGGCAGGCCGTTGTCGATCTCGGTGTTGGTGAAGGCCTCGAGCACTCCCGGACGCGTCCGGATCCAGTCCCGCACGGCGTCCTTGACCTTCTCCACGGAGAGTCCGCGCCGGGCGAGTACCGAACGATTCAGGTAGAAGCAGGGCTCCTGGAAGTACGCGATCGCGCCCTCGCTGGCGTTGGCGGCGTTGACGTCGAGCGCATAGCCGAATTTCTTGGCCAGATGCCATTCCAGCGTGAATCGATCGCCGCCGAGCTGCTTCATCGTCGGGTCGGGAATGTCCCCGCGGGAGTTGCTGAAATCCACGCGGCCGGCGATGAGATAGTCGTCCTGCCCGGTCTCCTTCATGTGCCTGGCGCGCGCGACCTCCGGAAGCGGCTGGACTCCGTGGTCGGCGGTCAGAAAGACGAGCGCGCGATCGCGGCCGACGTGAGCGTCGAGCCAGACGAAGAAGCTCGCCAGCGTCGCGTCCAGCCGGACCATGCCGTCGGCGATCTCTTCCGAGTCGGGCCCGAACATGTGTCCGTAGTAATCGGTGGATGAGAGTCCGAGGAAGAGAAGATCCGGGCGGTCGGCGTTTCCTCCGAGCTTCCATTCCTCGATGACCGAGCGCGCGAAATCGAGCAGCAGCACGTCTCCCCAGGGCGAGGAGAGGATCGCCCGGGGCGTAGAGAGCGTGTGGGGGAAGGTTGCTCCATAGCCGGCTGGCGGATTCTTGGCGTCGTAGAGGTCGGGAGGATCGAACGTGATCCGCGCGAGGTCCGCCGCAGGGATCCTCCCCGAGAGCTCCCAGCGCCGGTGCTCGGGCGCGTCGAAGAACGAGCTCACCCGCGCATTGAATCGGAGGAGCTCCGGGTGCGGCGGGTAATAGCTGGAGGTGACGAAGCGCCCGAAGCGCTCCTCGAACCA
>DATFTF010000055.1:0-2683 GCA_035262245.1 Thermoanaerobaculia bacterium | reverse complement strand
CGAAGGATTCAGTCGGGCCGCGCCGGCTCCCATCGAGAAGTAGGGGACCCAGCGGCCGTGGCCCCAGTTGAAGACGAAGTTGGCCAGGTAGTAGTCGATGTCGAGATCTCCGACTTTCACGGTGGAGGAGCCTCCGAAGAGCCCGTTGTTGTTGGGGATGTCTCTCTGGAAATCCGTCTTGGTCCGGGACCACTGAAACTCCATCTCGAATTTGCTGTTGAAGTTGTAGCCGAACATCAGGCCGTAGGTTCCCTGGTCCTTGACGTCGACGTCGGTGTTGAAGACCGCCGTCGAGCCGTTGGGAAATGTCCCGCCGAAGAGATACCCGCCGTAGGGAGTGATCTCGAAGGTTCCTGTACGAACTTGAGCCAGTGCCAGGGACGAAACGCAGCAGGCGGCCAGAGCGAGGAGCGCGATTCGGGATTTCATGGTCGAAAACCTCCGAGAGGGTTGGGCGAACCGGCTGCGGGGGCGGATGCTCCCGCCGCGGGTTCAGCGGGCGGCTTTTCGAGGCCGGCTATTTTTCTCGATCAGTTGCTTCCAGTGCTCCTCGACTTCGGGCGCGTAGCCCACCTGCGAATCCAGGACCCGCCGTTCGCCGGAAAGCAGGAATGTGGTGGGAATTCCCATGGCCGTCATCTGGCCGGCGTCCTCCGGAGCCGCGTAGTAAACCGGAAGCGAGATGTTGTACCGCTTCAGAAACGGGTCCACGCGCTGACGGTCCGCGTCGACGTTGACGGCGAGAATCACGAAGTTGCGGTCGCTGTACTTGTCGTAAAGCTTCTGAACGATCGGCAGCTCCATCCGGCACGGTCCGCACCACGTCGCCCAGACGTTGAGCAGTACGACGTTGCCCTTAAGCTGGGAGAGACGCAGAGCGCCTCCCTCCGCGCCGGCCAGCTCGAGGTCCGGAAACACCGGAGCGGGGCTGGCGCCTTGCGGAGCGGGCTGCTGAGCGGTTGTCGGGGCGGTTGTCTGAGCCAGGGCGGGCGCGGCGGCCACGGCCAGGACGGCCAGCGCCGCATGCAGAACTCGCCTCCGGCTTCGCATTACAGTTTTCGAACGGCCCCTTCGGATCGAATATTCCGAAACGGGCGCCGACAAAAGGATAACCGAGAAAGGCCGCGCCGCACCGGCCGGCCAGTCCGGCAGCGCGCCGGGAAGCCCGGTCCCCGCGAGGGAAATCACCGACCCCGTGATACATAGGCCGCCTTGAGACAATCCGCGGTTCTGGCCGCCGTGTTTCGGGGTGAGAGCGTGGAATCGCTCCACCGGGGGGACGTCGCGGTGGTCGCGGAGGGAGGGGAGCTCCTGGCCTGGTCGGGAGACCCTCGCCGGCCCGTGTATCTGCGGTCGGCGGCAAAGCCGTTTCAGGCGACGGTTCTGCTCGCGGGCGGCGGCGAGCGCTTCTTCGGTCTCTCCGGCGATGAGATCGCGGTCGCATGCGCTTCCCATGGAGGGACGCCCCGACACGTCCGCACCGTCGAGCGTCTTCTCGGGCGGGGCGGCTTTACGTCGGCGAACCTCGTCTGCGGAGCGCACCTGCCCATGGACGACGCTTCCGCTCGCGCGTTGCTCGAGTCGGGCCGCGCGCCGACCGCTCTGCACAACAACTGCTCGGGAAAACACGCCGGGATCTTGCTGGCCTGCCGGATGGCGGGGTGGGATCCCGCGGGCTACTGGAAGCCGGAGCATCCCATCGAACGCCAGATCCTCGAATGCGTGGCCCGCTTCTGCCGCATTCCAGCGCCGCGGATCGGCGTGGCCGTGGACGGATGCGGGCTGCCCGTCTTTCGCCTGCCCCTCTCCGGACTCGCTCTGGGGTACGCGCGGCTCATGGCGCGCGCCGTTGACGGCGAGACGGCTGGCGAGCGTTCGGCCCGCCGACGCGTGCGCCGCGCGATGTCCGAGAGCCCGGAGATGGTCGCCGGGCGCCGGCGCTTCACCACCGACTTCCTTCGGGCCGGTCGAGGCCGCTGGATCGGGAAGGAAGGAGCCGAAGGCGTGTATGCGATCGGCCTCGCCGCGGAGGGCGGGGGAGGATCGGTGGGGATCGCCTTCAAGATCGAGGATGGCTCGACGCGAGCCCGCGACGCGGTGACCCTGGCCGTCCTCTCGGCGCTCGGCCGTCTGCCGGCCGCAGCGGCGCGCCGGCTCTCCGCCTATCGGACGCCCGAAGTGACCAACGCCGCCGGATGGGTCGTCGGCGGGATCCGGCCCGCCTTGACTCTGGCGACAGGCGATAATCGAGGCGTCCGGCCGCGCGCCCGACGCACCGCGAGACAACGCTGACGCCATGGCTTACCGCAACCTCCGCGCGTTCCTCGAGGCGCTCGAGGCCGACGGCGAGCTGGCGCGCATCGCGCCGGAGGTGTCTCCCCGGCTCGAGATCTCGGAGATCGCCGACCGATCGGTGAAGACGGGGGGGCCGGGCCTCTTCTTCGAGCGAGTCGCCGGATCGGCCTTCCCGGTCGCCATCAACCTGTTCGCCTCGAAGCTGCGCATGCTTCGGGCGCTGGAGCTCTCCTCCTACGCCGAGTGGGACGAAAGGCTCGAGTTCTTTCTGGATCCGCGTCCCCCCGAAGGCCTGGTCGAGAAGATCAAGGCGATTCCCAGAGTGACCGAGCTCGCATCGGTCTTTCCGAAGACCGTGGGCTCCGGTCCGAGTCAGGAGGTCGTCGAG
>DATFTF010000054.1:0-4701 GCA_035262245.1 Thermoanaerobaculia bacterium | reverse complement strand
CAGTGCCGGCCAAGAGCCCCGCCGCCCCGCCAGCGACGAAATAGCCCTCCAGCCGGTCAAAAGTCTTTGTCCTCGTCCTGCGCGCAGATCCCGCGCGCAGCGGAGGCGACGGCTACACCCATTTGGTGATGAGCTTCTTTTCCTTGTCCGTGAAGCCGCCCAACAGAATGACCAGGAGATCGATCAGCCACCAGATTCCGAGACCACCGCAGGTCAGCAGCATCAGGAGGCCGGTTCCGACCTTGCCGACGTAGAACCGGTGCACTCCGAAAATGCCGAAGAAGAGGCACAGAAGGAGAGCCGGGAGCTCGCGCTTCTCGCTCATTCAGCCCGCCTGCGCGAAGAACAGGGTGAGGGGACGCTGGGATCAGCCATTCCTCGGATTCTAATGCGCCGGGCTTCGCTGCCGCTCCGCGGCTCCAGCCCCGTCCGCGACGCGCGAAGCTCCCGCAGTAACCAAGGGAGGACGTCGCGCGCCGCGGGGAGCCGGAGCGAGCACGGGATCAGGCTCACCGTCGAGGCCCTTTGGCCGAGCGGCGAGCCGATGCGTCCATCAGGACGCAGATCCCGCACGCAGCGCAGGCGACGGTGAGCGGTTAGAATCGCGCGCTCGGGGCCATGGCTTCCACTCCCGATACGCCCGTCCGCCCGAGCCGTCCGTCCACCGCGCCGGCAGGCAGCGCTCCGTTGCGCATCGCCGGCCGGCTCGTGGATCCGTCGCTGCATCGAATCACCGGCCCTCAGGGCGTGGTCACACTCGAGCCCAAGGTGCTCGGCGTTCTCCTCTGCTTGGCCCGCCGGCCGGGCGAGGTGGTGGCCAAGGAAGACCTTCTTGCCGAAGTCTGGAACGGGACCTTCGTGACCGAGGACGTCCTGACCCGGGCCATCGCAGAGCTGCGCCGGGCGTTCGGCGACGACGCCGCCGCCCCTCGGGTGATCGAGACGATCCGCAAAGGAGGCTACCGGCTGATCGCCTCCGTCGAAGCGCCCGCGTCGCTCGAGGCGCCGAAAAAGGCTCCCGCCGCGGATGCCGGTCGCCGTCGCCGGCTCCGCGCTGTGTTCATCGGGCTCGCCGTCGTGGAGCTCGCGGCCGTGCTCGCCGTCTACCTTCTGCGATCCCGCGACACGCATTCGTTGGCACCGATGCGCATCGTGCCGCTGACGGCGGCCGCCGGCAGCGAACGCGATCCGGCCGTCTCCCCGGACGGGACGCGCGTGGCGTACGTGTGGAATGGCGGCGCGGGCGAGGGCTACAGCCTCTACGTGAAGCTGACCGATGGGGGAGCTCCGCTGCGCCTGACGCGCGAATCGCCGGCCGAAGACCGCGCCCCGGCGTGGTCGCCCGACGGCCGCTCGATCGCGTTCACCCGGGCCACGGCGTCCACCTGCGACATCCTGATCGCGCCGGCGCTGGGCGGATCCGCCCGGAGGCTCGGGCCCTGCGGCGACCGGGACTACCGCCGACTGGCCTGGTCCCCGGATGGACGCTCGCTGGCCGTCTCCCGGCGCGACGGCGATTCGCCGCTGGCGATCGAGATCGTTTCACTCCAGACCGGAGACCGCCGCGTGCTGACGCGTCCGCCCGCCGGCATCCTGGGCGACACCTCGCCGGCCTTCTCTCCCGACGGCGCGCGGCTCGCCTTCGATCGCAACATCTCCGACGGCGCCGGAGACATCTACACCGTTCCCGCCTCCGGCGGGGAGCCCCGCCGGCTGACCTTCGACGCCCGCGACCTCATGGGACTGGACTGGGCCGCAGACGGCAAGAGCGTCATCTTCTCCTCCAGCCGTGCCGGCATCTACAGCCTCTGGCGCGTTGGCGCGTCGGGCGGCGAGCCGGTCTGGTTCGCGGGTGCCGGGACCAAGATGAAGCATCCGTCGACCGCGAGAGCGGCCGGCAGGAACGTCCTGGCCTTCGAGAACTGGACCTACGAGGTCAACCTGTGGCGCGTGCCAGCCGGGCGCGACGGGGCGGGAGAGGCCCGGAGGGTGACCGAGACGACCGATCAATGGAACTTCCAGCCCGCCATTTCTCCTGACGGGCGGCGGCTCGCCTTCGTCTCCACGCGGACGGGCGAGGAGCAGCTCTGGAGCGAGGCGTCGGATGGATCGGGTCCGGCGCGTCTGACCTCCTTCGAGGGCGCGCGCATCGAAACGCCGCGCTGGTCGCCCGACGGCAAGCGGCTGGTCTTCTCGGTGCGGATGCGGGGCCTCGCGGATCTCTACGCGGTCGAGGCCGCCGGCGACCCGCCGGAGCGGCTGACGCGCGAGCCGAGCGACGCCGTCCTTCCATCCTGGTCGGCGGATGGACGCTCGATTCTCTTCGCCTCGCGGCGCGGCGGCGCCTGGGACGTCTGGAGGCTCGCTCTCGCGGACCGCAAGATCACGCGTGTGACCCGCGACGGCGGCTACGCTTCAAGAGAATCCGCCGACGGCCGATTCCTTTACTTCACGCGCACGGACGCTGTTGGGATCTGGCGCCAGCCGGCCGGCGGCTCGGGAAGCGCCGAGCGCGTGGCCGGCGCGCTGCTGCCGGAGGATTGGGCCAACTGGGAGCTGGGCCGCGAAGGGCTCTATGTGCGCGAAGTTCCTCCGGGGCAACGCCGGGCGGTTCTCGCCTTCTACCCATTTGCGGCCGGCGCGCGCCGCCAGATCTTTTCGCTCGCCGATCAGGGATGGCCGGGTTTCGCCGTAGCGCCCGACGAGGGCTCCGTCGTCTATCCGCGGATCGACCGCCAGTCGTGCGAGATTCGGGTGATTGAGAATTATCGGTAGACGGGAAACGGGAAACGGGAAACGGGAAACGGGAAACGGGAAACGGGACTCGATCAGACCTTGAGCTCCGAGGGATCGATCGGAAGTTTGCGCACGCGCCGTCCTGTCGCCGCGAAGATCGCGTTGGCGATCGCGGGTGCGGCGGGGGAGACCGGCGGCTCGCCCATGCCCGCGGGGCGCTCGCGGCTGGGCACGACGTGGATCTCGATGGCCGGGGTGTCGCTCATGCGCGCCACCGGGAAGTCCGCGAAGGAGTGCTGCTCGATCCGCCCGTTGCGGAACGTGATCTGCGTCTTGAGGGCGGCGGAGAGGCCCCACAGGATTCCTCCTTCGATCTGGGCTTCGAGTCCGGCGAGGTTGATCACCTGCCCGCAGTCGACCGCGCACACCATACGGTGAACCCGGACGTCGCCCGCTTCGCCGACGGAGATATCCGCCATCTGCGCCAGGTGCGCCCGGCCATAGACGTTGGCGGCGAAGCCCCGGCCGACGCGGCGGCCTGCGATCGGAGCCGGAGCGCGCCCCCATTCCCCCTTTTCGGCCGCGAGATCGACGACCGCTCTCAGCCTCCGGCGGTTGATCACGAAATCGCCGAGATGGAGGTCCGGACCGGAGAGAAGCTCGCGGCGCAGTTCCACAGCATCTCGCCCGGCGGCCAGGGCGACCTCGTCTAAGAAAGACTCCCGGGCGAAGGTCCCTGCCGGCGAGTCGACCGCACGCCAGGCGCCGGTCGGAACCGGGGACTTCGCGGATGCGAAGAGGCTCGCGAGCGCCGGTACGTCGTAGGGGCAGTCGTAGGCCCCCTGGGGATTCTCCTCGTAGGTTTCGTCCTTCTCCGGCGCGTATGGTCCGAACATCGTCAGATGAAATGAGGTCATCTTCTGGGACCAGGCCACGACTCGGCCCTGGGAATCCAGGCCCGCCGAAAGCTCGTTGATGGAGGCGGGCTGATACCGGTCGTTCTCCATGTCCTCCCGGCGCGACCAGACGATCTGGACCGGTTTTCCGATGGCGCGCGAGAGCTCCACGGCCTCTGGAACGTAGTCGTAATCGAGGCGCCGGCCGAAGCCGCCTCCCAGCAGCGTCACGTGCACCGTGACCGACTCGAGCGGAACTCCGAGAAGCTGCGCCGCGGCCTTCTGCGCCTCGTTGGGCGCCTGCGTGCCCACCCAGATCTCGCACCGGCCCGGCCGGACGTCCGCGACGCAGTTCATCGGCTCGACCGGCGCGTGCGCCTGGAAGGAGAACCGGTAGGAGGCCTCCAGTTTCCTGGCGGCCGCGGCCAGGGCTTGAGCGACATCGCCCTGGGACCGGGTGACGCGCGCTCCGCTTCGAGCCGCCTGTTCCAGGCGCTCCCAGTAATCCTCGGTCGTGTCGCGCGCGTTCTCGCCTTCGTCCCATTCGACAGCGAGCGCTTCGCGTCCTCGGAACGCGGCCCACGTGCTGTCGGCGACGACCGCGACGCCGGCCGAGATCGCCACGACGTCGCGCACGCCGGCGACGCTTCTGGCCGGAGCGGGATCGAAGCTCTTGAGACGGCCGCCGGGCACCGGGCACCGCGCCACCGCGGCCACCAGCGCGTCCGGAAGCCGGGCGTCCAGTCCGAAGACGGCGCGGCCGGAGACGATCGCCGGGCCATCGACGCGGGGAACGCGCGTTCCCAGGAGCCGAAAGTCGTTCGCGTCCTTCAAGGGCGGCTTCTCGGGAACCGGGAGCCTCGCGGCGGCGGCGGCGAGCTCCCCGTAGGTCAAGTGCCGCCCGCTCCTGCCATGCGTGACCCGCGAGGCCCGGGCGCGGCACTCCGACGGATCGACGCCCCAATGCTTCGCTGCGGCCTGGATCAGCATCTGACGGGCCGCCGCGCCGGCCTGCCGCAGCGGCTGCCAGTATTCCGATACGCTGCTCGACCCCGCCGTCCGCATCCCG
>DATFTF010000053.1:0-12532 GCA_035262245.1 Thermoanaerobaculia bacterium | reverse complement strand
GTACTGGGCGTCCCGATCGGAGAGGGTCCGGAACCCGAGGTGGCCCTGCTTCTGCAGGAGCTGCGCCCCGATGTTCGAGGTCATCACCAGGAGCGAGTTCTTGAAATCGATGGTGTCGCCGAAGGCGTCGGTGATCTGCCCGTCCTCCATGACCTGGAGCAGGATGTTGAGCACATCGGGGTGCGACTTCTCGATCTCGTCGAGGAGAAGCACGCTGTACGGCTTGCGCTTGATCCGCTCGGTGAGCTGCCCGCCCTCCTCGTGACCGACGTATCCGGGGGGGGAGCCGATCATCTTCGCGATCGCGTGCTTTTCCATGTACTCGGACATGTCGAACCGCACCAGCGCCTTCTGGTTCTCGAAGAGAAACTCCGCCAGACGCCGCGCCACCTCGGTCTTGCCCACGCCCGAAGGCCCCAGGAAGATGAAGGAGCCCATCGGCCGGTTCGGGTTCTTGACGCCCAGTCGGGAGCGCCGGATGGCCTTGGAGACCGAAACGATCGCCGTCTCCTGTCCCACGATGCGGCGCCGCAGGGCGTCCTCCATGTGGAGGAGCTTCTCGGCCTCCTCGATCTCCAGGGAGGCGATCGGAATTCCGGTCCAGGACGAGATGACTTCTTCGATGTCGCGGCGCGTGACCTCCTGCGTGGCGTCGCTCCGCTCGGAGGACGCGGCCTTGGCCCGCTCGATCTCTTCCTTCAGCTCGATCTCCCGCTCGCGCAGGAAGACAGCCTTCTCGAAATCCTTGTCCGAGATCGCTTTCTTCATCTCCTTGACGATCTGCCGCGTCTCGAGCTCCAACTTGCGAAGGTTCTGGGTGTCGGCGACCCGCTTCAACTTCACCTTCGCGCCCGCCTCGTCTAAGAGGTCGATGGCCTTGTCGGGGAAGAAGCGGTCGGTGATGTAGCGGTTGGATTGATACACCGCTGTCTTGATCGCCTCCGGCGAGTAACGCACCTTGTGGAACTGCTCGTAGCGGTCCTTGACCCCTTCCAGGATCTCGAAGGTCTCGTTCTCCGACGGAGCGGTCACGTGGATGGCCTGGAAGCGCCGCAGCAGGCTCCGGTCCTTCTCGATGTACTTGCGGTACTCCTTCAGCGTCGTCGCTCCGATGCAGGAGACCTCCCCGCGGGAGAGCGCGGGCTTCAAGATGTTGGCGGCGTCGAGCGATCCTTCCGCGGAACCGGCGCCGATCAAGGAATGGATCTCGTCGATGAAGATGATGAGGTCCGGGTTCTCGCGCAGCTCGCGGATGATGCCCTTCAAGCGCTCCTCGAACTGGCCGCGGTATTTGGTCCCGGCCACGATCAGGGACAGATCGAGGGCCAGAATTTTCTTCTGCGACAGAAACATCGGGACGGCGCCTTCCACGATGCGGGTGGCCAGGCCTTCCACGATCGCGGTCTTGCCCACCCCCGGCTCACCGAGCAGGATCGGATTGTTCTTGGTGCGGCGGGAAAGGATCTGGATGATCCGCTCGACTTCTTTGTCCCGCCCGATCAGAGGATCGAAGGAGCCGGACATGGCGAGCTGGGTCAGGTCCCGGCTGTACTCGGCCAGGAAAGGGAGCTCCTTCTTCTGCTTGGAGACCTCCCGTTCCTTGATGAGCGAGATGGTCTCCTCGCGCACCCCGTAGAGGTTGAAGCCCCGGGCGGTCAACAGGCGGCCGGCCACGCAGCCGTCCACCCGCAGCAGGCCGATCAGAAGGTGCTCGGTCCCCACGTACGGGTGCATCATCGACTCGGCTTCGTGGGAGGCGTAGGCCAGGATCTTCTTGGACTCCTCGGAGAGAGGCAGCTCGGCGGTCGACGAGATGCGCTCGACGAAGATGCGGTCCCCTTCGATCTCCCGCCGAACGTCCTCCGGCTTGACGTTGAAGCGCGCGAAGATCTCCTTGATGATGTCCTCGCCCTCCCGCAGGATTCCCAGCAGCAGGTGCTCGGACTCGATCACCTTCGAACCGAGCTTGGACGCCTCGTAGCGGGCGAAAAAGAGGGCCCGCCGCGCCTTCTCGTTATACTTCTCGAACATCGTGCCTCAGCCTCGTTCCCGACCAGAAAAACGAGCGGAGGGGACGATTCCTTCCTGGGACATCGTGAAAATTTTATCACAGCGCTTCGCGAGATCCGGATTGTGCGTGACCAGCACGGTCGTCATCGCGCGTTCACGATGGAGCGATTCGATCAAATCGAACACGTTGGCCGCCGCCTCGGCGTCGAGATTGCCGGTGGGCTCGTCGGCGAGCAGCAGGCTCGGTCCGCGGGCCAGCGCGCGCGCGATCGCCACGCGCTGCTGCTCGCCTCCCGAGAGGGCCCGGGGCCGGTGGCCGCCGCGATCGGAAAGACCGACGCGGGACAGAAGATCCCGAGCCCGCCGGAGAGATTCCTCCGCGGAGAGGCCGGCGATGCGGTGCGGGAGAGAGACGTTCTCTTCCGCGGTGAACTCGGGTAGAAGGTGGTGGAACTGAAACACGAAACCGATCCGCTCGTTGCGAAATCGGGCGCGCTCGCGCGGCGAGAGCTCGCTCAATGGCTGCCCGAAGACCTCGACCCGGCCCTCCTCCGGCCAGTCGATGCCGCCCAGCAGGTGCAGGAGCGTCGATTTCCCCACTCCGGAGGGCCCCATGACCGCGGCGAAGCTGCCCTCCACGAGCTCGAAGGAGAGGTCGCTGAAGACGGTGACCGGGGCGCCTTCGCCCGCGTAGGTCTTGGAGAGATGCGAGGCGCGGAGGGCGAGCATGGCCGAGCTTTCAGCTCTCAGCTTTCAGCTTTCAGCTCGGCACGGAACCGAACCTGCTCGGCTGATAGCTGACAGCTGACGGCTGACAGCTCCGTCATCGCGACAGTCTCACCGCCTCCCCGGGCGCCAGCCTCGCCGCCGCGCGCGCGGGAAGGAGCGCCGCGGCGACGGCCGTGGCGAACGCGAACACGGCCACCAGCGCCACTTCCCCCGGATGCACCGCGAAGGGGACGTGGGAGATGAGATACACGTCGGCCGGCAGTGGCACGAGCCGAAACCGGTCCAGCAGCTCGGCGACCGCAACCCCGACGAGGATCCCCCCGGCGGTGCCCAGCGCGCCGATCGAGGCTCCCAGAGTCAGATACACGCGCGCGAGCGAGCGCGGCTGCGCGCCGAGCGAGCTCAGGACGCCCAGGTCGCGCTTTTTCTCCACGACCAGGAGCGCGATATTGGAGACGATGTTGAGCGCGGCCACCACGATCACCAGGGCGACGGTGGCGAAGATCACCGCCTTCTCCAGCCGCAGCGCGAAACCGAGTGGTGCGTTCAGGTCGCGCCAGGTCTGCGTGCGGTACGCGGGCCCCAGCGCTGCCGCGACGCGACGCGCCGCGAGTTCCGCGCTTTCGGGGTCCGCGAGCCGCGCCTCGTAGCGGCGCGCACCCGTCGGCATGCCCGTCAGGAGACGGGCCGTGGCCTCGGGGACTTCCAGCTCCGGAGCCTTTTCGAGCGCGCCCGAGCGCCGGACTTGCACGACCCGCACGATCGTCTCGATCGGAATCGGGCCGATGGGAGAAAGGCGCGTGTGCGATGACACGACGCGCAGGAGCGAGCCGGCCCGGGCATCCAGGCGGGCCGCGGCGGCGCCGGAGATGCGCGCCGGTACGGCGGCTTCGGAGCTCGCCGGAGCGATCCCGTCCGGCGGCAGGTTGCGATACCGGACCGGCAGGATCGTCCCGCCGCGCGCATCGGCGAGCCAGCCCCTTCCCTCGATGGCCGGCGCATCCTCCACGACGCCGGGCAGAGCCTCCAGAACTTTTCGGACGGCGTCCGGGTCGGCCAGGCGATCGCCCCGCGCCGGCGAGACCGTCAGGTGGGGAGTCCGTTCCGCCATCTGAAGCCGGATCCTGTCCTGAAACCCCGACAGCAGAGCCAGCGAGATGATCAGAGCGGCCACGCCCACGGCCAGGCCCAGAACCGAGATCGTCGAGATGAGCGCGACGTGCGCGCTGCGGCGCGACGCCGCCAGGTACCGAAAGGCGACGAAGGATTCGAAGGTCATCGGTCGACCCGGAGCCGGAAGGCGGCAGGCGTAAGGCGGAAGGCGGCCCGCTGGGACCTCGTTCGCCTACCGCCTGCCGCCTCTCGCCTACCGATCATCACGTGGCCTCAAGAGCGGAAACAGAATCACGTCCCTGATGGACGGGCTGTTCGTCAAAAGCATCGTCAACCGGTCGATGCCCAAGCCTTCCCCGGCCGTCGGCGGCATGCCGTGCTCCAGCGCTTCGACGTAGTCGCGGTCGAAAGGGGGCGCCTCGAGATCACCCGCGGCGCGCTCCCCCGCCTGATGAAGGAACCGCGCCTCCTGCTCTTTCGGGTCGTTCAACTCGGAGAAGCCGTTGGCAATTTCCATGCCTCCGACGTAGAGCTCGAACCGGTCGACCCACTCGGGATCGGCGGGGTTCTGTTTGGACAGGGGCGAGATCTCCGTCGGGAACTCGCAGAGATACGTCGGCTGGACGAAGCGCGCCTCCGCGACGGCCTCGAAGAGCTCGGCCAGGAGCTTTCCCTTCTTGCCGGAGAAGCGATCAGGCCTCTCGACGCCGTATCGGCGCGCGGCCTCGAGCAGAGTCTCGGCGCTGCCCAGCTCTTCGCGGCGCAGGGGGCCGCGGGGATCGTCCCAGGTCGCCTCGACCACAGCGTCCCGCATGGTGACCCTGCGAAAGGGAGGAGTCCAGTCGATGTCGTGCTCGCCCCAGCGGACTCTGTGGCTGCCGCAGATCTCCTCGGCCAGGCCCGAGAGCATCTGCTCGGTCAGGCTCATCAAGTCCGCGGCCTGGGCATAGGCCTGGTAGAACTCCAGCATGGTGAACTCGGGATTGTGCTGGGTGGAGATCCCCTCGTTGCGGAAGTTGCGGTTGATTTCGTAGACCCGCTCGATGCCGCCGACTACCAGCCGCTTCAGGTACAGCTCAGGAGCGATGCGCAGGTACAGCTCGAGATCCAGAGTGTTGTGGTGCGTGACGAAAGGACGAGCCAGCGCCCCGCCGGGCACCGGCTGCATCATGGGCGTCTCCACCTCCAGGTAACCGCGCTGGTCCAGGAAACGGCGGATCGCGCGCAGGATGGAGGCGCGCTTCTCGAAGACGTCGCGCGCGTTCGGGTTGACGGCGAGATCCAGGTAGCGCTGTCGATACCGTTGCTCGATGTCCTTCAAGCCGTGCCACTTTTCGGGAAGCGGGCGCAGCGACTTGGCCAGGAACGTCAACACGCGGGCCTTGACGGTGAGCTGACCCGTCCGGGTGCGGAAGATCTCCCCTTCCACACCGATCCAGTCTCCCAGGTCGAGCGACCGGAAGAGGGACCAGTCCCTTTCCGAAACGTTGTCCCGGCGCACATAGATCTGGAGGCGATGCCTTCCGTCGGAGAGGTCGAGAAACCCGGCCTTGCCCTGCAGACGCAAGGAAAGGATGCGCCCTGCCGTGGAAGTGGCGACGGCCTGTCGCTCCAGCTCTTCCGCTGTCCGAGCCTCGTAGGCGCGCACGATCTCGGAGACCGTCGCTCGCGCCGCAAACGCGAACGGATAGATGTCGGCGAGGCGGCGTATCTCCTCGAGATTCGCCAGCCGGTTGCGAATGAGCGCAGCCTCGCCGGAGCTCTCCTCCGTATCCGAGGCCGTTTCGGCCGGTCGATCGGTCACGCGCGAAGTATAGTGAGTCAGGGGAAAAACCCGGGGTTCGGGATTCGGGATTCGGGACTCGAACGTCAGGCGGAGGGACGCGGTCCCTTGTTGGTCTGTGCCGCGTCGAGCGCGAGCCAGAGATCGGCCGTGGCCCGCAGAAGCCGGAAGCGCGTCCGGGTCCACCAGCGGGACTCCTGAGCCGTGGCCTCCTGCCCTGCCCCGTCGACGATTTCCGTCAGGAGCTTGTCCACCTGGGGCGCGCGGGCGAGCGTGCCGCGAGCCGCCCGGATCAACTCCGCCGGAGCGGCGCTACCAGCGTGCGCGCCGAGCGATTCGACCTGCGCCTCTGCCTGGATCCGAAGGCCCGCCGCCCGAAGAATGACCCGGTCGACGTCCGACGCCGCGGAGCCGCTGGCCACCGCGCGGCGGGCCGCCGCGAGCTCCCAGGGATCGAGTTTCAGGTGCGCGAGGCCGGTGATGTTGGTCCGCAGCGCGCCGACTCCGTCGTCGTAGAGCTCGACGGCGGCGACGATGCGGTGCAGGCAGGGCTTCCAGAACCCGTCGTCGTCGCGCCCATCCGGCTCGACCTCTTCCACCAGCTCCAGGGCGTCGTCGATGTCCTCGGCCTCCAGGCCGGAGATGTCGAACTTCTGCAGCACGTCCCCGATGGCGCGCTTCAACTCCACGACATGCTCAGCGCGCAGGTTGCGGTCCATGGCCTGGCGGTCGAAACGGATGCGGGAGTCCCGGAACCGACGGAACTCCTCGGGCGTGGAATCGTCGCCTCCGCGGGTGAGCTCCCGCTCGAGGTCGGTGATCCGGCCGGTCATGTCGTCGAGACGCCGCTCCTCCTTCTCGTAGAGGCGGTGGAAGACCGATCGGGTCGTCAGGTTGCACCAGGCGATGGCCGTGAGGATGTCGGGCTGGGCCAGGCCGTTGGCCACCCGGCGTTTCATGGTCCGCACGTTTTCGAGCAGCCGCTGCGTCAGGAGGTCCTCGAACTCCCGCGCCGCGGCCACGTCGGTGGCGAGCTCGTCGAAGGCCCGGACGATGGCCGGCGTCATCGCGTTGTCCAGACGGGGCCAGTTCGCCGAGGCGGTCAGCGATTCGAAGAGCTTCCGGATCTGCGCGCGCGGACGGGTGGCTCCGGCGTCCGGGTCCGAGCGGCCGGTGGCGGCGACGGTTGCCAGGAAGTCGACCTTGTCGATGACGTCCTCGTCGACGTCCGGCTGGGCGAAATAGAACCGAAGGAGGTAGAAAGCGATCTTCTCGTCCTGCGGACGCACCTTCTCGAAAAAACGCCGGACGAACGAAGGAGAAATCTTGCGGTCGACGTCCCGAAGCTGGCGCGCCACGGCATCCAGGCGTCCGGAGAGATCCCGAATGTGGGGCTCGACGGACTCCGGCGCGGCCGTGTTGATCTGCGCCGCAATTCCCTTGACCTCGTCGTACAGGGAGTTGAAGTCGAGAGCGTAGCCGGGGTCGGTCGAAAAGAACGTTTTGTACACACCGCGGAGGAATTGATGAAAAGTCCAGAGGGCTTTGAACCGCTCCGTGATGCGGATATAGTCCTCGTGCAGAAGTTGAATTCGCTCGACGGACATCGAAGTTTCGGCCTTTCCGGGATTCTAGCTCGTTTTCGAGGTCAAACGCTGGACCGACCGTACGGCGCAACCGCCGGCCAGAAGCTCTTCCCGCGAGAACGGCCCTCGCAGCCGCGCCCGCGGCCCGGCGGCCGTCCGTGAAGCTCGGCCGAACGCTCATCGACGAATCGACCCTCGAAGAGGGCATCTCCCGCCTGGCCGCGGAGATCGACCGCGACCAGGCTGGCCGCCCCGTCGTCCTGGTGGGGATCCTGAAGGGTTCGATCTTCTTCCTGTGCGACCTGGCCAAGCGGATGGCCTCGACGCCGGTCTCACTCGATTTTCTACAGGTCTCCTCGTACGGAAAGGGGACGAAATCCTCCGGGAACGTCCGCCTGGTGCGCGATCTCTCCTCCGACATCGCAGGACAAGAGGTCATCATCGTCGAGGACATCGTCGACACCGGCAGGACGCTTCAGAAGATCATCGAGATCCTCTCCACCCGGAAACCGCGCTCCGTCAAGATCTGCGCCCTGTTGAAGAAACGCATCCCCGGCAACGCGGGAATTCCGGTCGACTACCTCGGCTTCGAAATCGACGACCACTTTGTCGTCGGATACGGCCTCGACTACGCCGAGTCGTTCCGGAACCTGCCGTTCATCGGGATTCTGGAGCCAGATGGTGAGTCTAAGATCTAAGGTTTAAGGTCTAAGGAATCCGAACTTTAGACTCTAGACCTTAGACATTAGACTCGGTAGTCATGAAATTCGTCGCAACAGACGGCGCCCCCAAAGCCATCGGTCCGTATTCGCAGGCGGTCGTGGAAGGCGGATTCTTGTTCGCGTCCGGACAGATCCCGCTCGATCCCTTGACCGGCGAGCTCGTCGCCGGAGGTCTGGAAGCCTCCGTGGAGCGGATCCTCGACAGCCTCGAGGCCGTCCTGCGGGTGGAGGGGCTGACGTTCTCGAACGTAGTCAAGACGACCGTCTATCTCGTTCGGGGCGACGACTTCGCGACCATGAACGCCGTCTACGCGCGCCGTTTCGGCGACCACCGCCCCGCCCGCTCCACCGTCATCGTCGCCGCCCTTCCCAAAGGGGCGCCGGTCGAGATCGACGTCGTTGCGAAGACGCGCGGCTCACGCCGCGTGAGGCGGCAGGCGTGAGGCAAAACGCGGGGGACTAGGGACCCAATACCAGCGCGACGGCCGCCGCGACCCAGCCCAGGACGAGCACCCGCGTCGACCGGCGGTGCATGGCGCCAAAGCGCAGTCGCCAGGCGTCGTTGGTCGCCGCCGAGTCGAAGCTCCCCACCCGGGCCCGGAAGTAGCCCATGCGCGGCCGGACCACCATCGAGAGATAGACGTTGGTGGCGATGGCCACGAAAACCGCGACCGCGCAGACCACCGACAGCCCGGCAAGCCCTCCGGCGCGCTCGAGTCGGAAGAAGATGGCGATCACCAGAGCGAGCGAGAGAACGTGCTTGACCGCCTCGAACCGGCGCAGGATCTCGCCGAAGACCTCGCCGGCGAGGTCGCGGGACTCGAGGCGTCCAAAGAGCACCGGCGCCGCGATGACCACGAGAAGGGTGCCTCCCACCCAGAGGGCGAGGCAGACGCGAATGACCACGCCGGAGGCCGCGAGCACCGCGCGAGTGTACGCGGACTTCGCGGCGCGACCTGGGCCGGCTGTACGCTCGGAGATTAAGATGGAGACATGGACGCCGAGCTCTCCGCTGCTCTGGACGATCTGATTCTGGGCCGGGGCGTGGCCCGAGGGCGCCATTCGATGCGCTTTCAGGGCCGCCTGGTGCGGGCGGAGCTCGAGGAGAGGCTCGGGGCAAACGGCTTTCGCCCCACGACCGTGCGCGAGGCGAAGATCGAGGCAGGCCAGCGCATCCCGGGCTTCTTTCTTCACGACGACCTGGCAGATTTCGGCTATATCCGCTGGGAGATCTTCACGCCCCGAAGCCGGCGAAAGCTCTTCGCCTCGGAATACCGCCGACCCGACAACGACGAGTGGGCGGTGCAGCTGAACCTGGCCTCGCCGGAGCGCGTCTGGGCCAACCCGGCGCTCGAGGAGCGGCACGACGTCGACACGGTGGTGGCGGTCAGGCCGTGAGGAATTGGTCCATTGATTCATTGACTCATTGGAGAATTGGGGCGAATTCGAGTCGATCAGACAAAGGATCAATGATCCAATGAGTCCGTCTCCTCTCGTCCACACCCTCCCCGTCGGCCCCCTCCAGTGCAACTGCTCGATCCTCATCGATCCGGAAACGCGCGAAGCCCTGGTGATCGACCCCGGAGGAGACGCGGATCGCATCCTCGCCGCGCTGACGAAGGAGAGAGCGCGGCCGGTGGCGCTCCTGCACACCCACGCCCACTTCGACCACATTCTCGGTACCGCCGAGGTGGCTCGCGCGACGCAGGCCCCCGCGCGGCTCCATCCCGGCGATCGCCCGCTCTACGACTCGCTTCCCGATCAGGCTGCCGTCTTCGGGTTCCGGGCCGATCCACCCGCGCCCCCCGGTCCTCCTCTCACCCACGACGAGGCCGTACGATTCGGCTCGTTCCGAGTGCGCGCCATCCACACTCCTGGTCACACGCCCGGCTCGACCTCCTTTCTGCTGGAGACCGAGAAGCCCGTCCTCTTTGCCGGCGACACACTGTTCCGGAGATCCATCGGGCGAACGGACCTCTTGGGGGGCGATGCCGATCAGATCCTCGACTCCATCAAGGCTCGTCTCTACACCCTTCCCGACACGACACCGGTGGTCTGCGGACATGGTCCGGGGACGACGATCGGCGAGGAGAAGCGCTCGAATCCGTTCGTGCGCGGGTAAAGCTGCGAGCTTCAAGCTGCAAGCTGATAGCTATAATGACCTTTCATGAACATCTCGCTCCAGGAGCGCTCGAAGCTCGTCTCTTCCTTCTGGAAGGATCTCCCCTCGCCCTGCCCCAAGCACGACATCCCGATGCGGACCTTCTTCGTCGACCGCGTTTACAAGCCGCAGGTCGTGATGGTTTGCCCGCGGGGCGAGATGTTCCGGTTCGATCAGAAACCCAAGCAGATCGAGTTCTCGCGCGGGCACTTGAAGACCATGGTCCTGGACTCTCAGGAACGGGAGGCTCCCGCCTGTCCGCAGGACTTCACGCCGCTGGTCGTGCACCGCACACCGGCGCGCTACCTGCCGGTCGGGTGGGATTACCTCTTCGTCTGTCCCGCCTGTCTCTCCTACGGCCAATGGTGCGACACCGGGCGCCCCGAAGAGGACGTCAAGGCCGCTCCGATTCAGAAGAAGGAGGCGCCGGCCTTCCACGATGAGACCATCCCGCTGCCCAAGCGGATGGAGATGGCCAAGGACGGGGACTTAAAGACCAAGCTCTACGCGGCGATGGCCCAGACGGACTGCACGGCCTGCGGTTACGACTGCGAGGGCTACGCGGCGGCGATCGCCGCGGGAACCGAGAAGGACCCGAACCTCTGCGTTCCGGGCAAGGAAGAGACGGTCAAGATGATCAAGGACCTCCTGCGAGGAACGGGCCTGCCCGCGGCGAACGCCTAGAGGAGACCAGCCGCCTTCCGACTCATCCAGGAATTGCGGCTGGAAGCCGCAGTCCGCGGACAAGTCAAGGAATCAGTGCTCCGACGTCTCCCCTTCCCCGGGTCCTAGGCTGTGGACCGCGAATTCCTCGGGCGTTTCGAGCTTTTCCTCCGACGCGAGCTCGCCGGCCCGACGACCCCCTCCCGAGATAGGCAGCGAGAAGGTGAACCGGCTGCCGCGTCCGGAAAGACTCTCCGCCCAGATCGTCCCCCCGTGGAGCTCGACCAGCGATCGGGCGAGCGCCAGGCCGATGCCCATTCCCGGGTGGCGCCGGGTCGGCGATCCGTCCACCTGGCGGAACCGCTCGAAGATGTGGGCCAGCTCGGCCTCCGGAATGCCGATCCCGTCGTCCTCGACGCTGATCAGATAGCGTTCCGGCTCGCGGTCGACGCGGACGATGACCCGACCGTGCCGCGGCGTGAACTTGATGGCGTTGGCCAGGAGATTCCACAGGATTTGCTGCAGCCGCAGGCCGTCCGCTCGCACCGGCACCATGGCGTCCGGAAGCGGCGCCTGAATGAGCACGACCCCGCGCGCCTCGGCCATCAGGCGAACGGTGTCGAGCGAACGCTGGATCACGTCCGCGAGCTGAACCGGGCGCAGCTCCAGAGACAGAGCCCCCCGGTCCATCCTGGCCAGGTCGAGCAGGTCGTCGATGAGCGCCAGGAGCACGCGCGCCGACTGGCGCACCTGCTTCAGACCGCGCTGCAGTGTGGACTCGTCGACCTTCTGTTCCTCGAGCAGATCGGTCCATCCGACGATGGCGGTCAGGGGCGTGCGCAGCTCGTGGTTCACGTTCTGGAGAAAATGGTCCTTCAATCGGCTGGCGCGCCGCAGCTCCTCGACCGTGCCGGTCAGCATGGCGTAGAGCCTCACATTGGAAATGAGCAGGGAGGCGGCATCGGCCAGAGAGGTCATGGCATCGACTTCCTCGTGCCCGAACCCGCCGGGACGGTTGGTCGCGACCGCGACCCCCAGGGTCTTGTCCTCCGTCTTGACCGGGCAGAAGATCGCGCTCTCCGCCTCCATGGCCTCGCGCAGCCGCCGGTTGGCGTAGGGGTCGTGCTCGAGGTCGTTGCTGACGTAGACCTCGCCGTTCTTGAAGACCATGCTGGCGATCGACGGCGTCTCGACCGAGATCCGAAGCTGCGAGGCCAGGTCCTCGTTCAGGTTCCAGCCTGGCCAGGCGGCCTCCAGCCGGTTGGTGTCCGGATCGTGCAGGTAGAACCAGACGCGCTCGGCCCGCGTAAAAGCCGCGATCGCCTCGCTGGCCCGGGCCAGGATCTCCTGAAGGTCGGTGACCCTGTAAGCCGTTCGGAGAAGGGAGTGCAGACGCCGGAGGGTCTCCACGCGGCGCTCCACGCGTTTGCCCATCCGGTCGATCGCGGCGGCCAGCCGTCCGAACTCGTCGCGGGTCTTGGCTGCGCCGATCTCCGCCGAGCGCCCCTGGCCGATGTTTTCCGCGGCGATCACCAGCTCCTTGACCGGAGCGGTGATCCGGCGCGACACGACGACCACGACGCCCAGGACGGCCGCCAGGAGATAGGCGAAGACGAGCAGGAGATAGCGCTCCAGCTCGGAAAAGGTTTTCGGCGCGACGTCGGCGGCCGCCGCCGCTTCGACCCGCCGGAGCTTCGCCGGCGAGAGGCCCTCCACGATGACCCAGCCCGTCGAGCGCACACGGGCGGATGCCATGCGGCAGATC
>DATFTF010000052.1:0-2963 GCA_035262245.1 Thermoanaerobaculia bacterium | reverse complement strand
CGGCGAGAGCGCTGACGATCACGGCCAGCCCCGGCGAGCGGCGTCCGAGCAGTCGCCGGCCGCAGGCATTGGTTCCCCGGCGAACCAGCTCCGCTGCTCCGGCGAAGGCGAGGCTCCCTGCCGCGGCGGCGGCGCGCTCCGCCAGAGTCGTCTCGCGCCCGCGGGCCCGGGCCACTGAGGCGGCGAGGCGATAGAGGGAAACCGTCTGATAGGAGAAGTCCGCCCCCGTGATGACGCGCCCGGCGAGCTCCATGCCCGCGCACGACACTGCTCCGATCGCCGCGCAACGCCATGCCGCCTGCTCGACGAGGCGTCCGGCCACGGCCTCGTCGGAAAGATCCGGATGTCTGGCACGGACGCGGTCGACCGCCCGGTCGGCCGCGGAGTCCCCGGGGACGAGTATTCCGAGCGCGAGATCGCGGTACATCGGGAAGATCCTACGCCCGGCGAACCGGGCGGGATTCGGGATTCGCCTTGCGGCGCGGAATTCGGAATTCGGGATTCGGGATTCGGTTCGGAACAGGGCGGAGCACGATTCGAATCCCGTGTCCCGAATCCCGTATCCCGATCCCCCATGCCCCTGCGTGTTATCGTTCGCCGTGCTTTTCGGGAAAGGAGAGCCCATGAAGCGAGCCCTCGTCGCCCTGTTGCTGGCCGCCGCCGTGCCGGTCGCGGGCGCTGCCGCCGTTCAGAAGAAGGCCGCGGCTGGAAAGGAAAAGAAAATGAGCACGCCCCGCGACTACGCCAACACGCTGGTCACTCTGCAGACGGACATGGGAGACATCACGATCAAGTTCAGTTACGACAAGGCTCCCAAGCACGTGGAGAACTTCGTCGATCTGGCGGCCAAGGGCTTCTACGACGGAACGATGTTTCACCGCGTGATCCCCGGCTTCATGATCCAGGGGGGCGATCCCAACACCAAGAAGCCCGAGGATCCGATGCATCCGTACGGCACCGGAGGCAACATGGTCAACGGGAAGGAGCAGACGCTCAAGGCCGAGTTCAACGACGTCTCTCACAAGCGCGGCATCGTCTCGATGGCGCGCGCCAATGATCCCAATTCGGCCTCGTCGCAATTCTTCATCGTGGTCAAGGACTCGACGTTCCTGGACGGACAGTATTCCGCGTTCGGCGAAGTCGTCTCGGGCATGGACGTCGCGGACAAGATCGCCAGCACGCCCCGCGGCCCCAACGACCGGCCCAACACTCCCGTCCGGATCAAGAAAGCGGTCGTCACGCAGCCGAAAGGCTAGTGACGAGTGACAAGTGACCAGTGACAAGTTGATCGAGCGCACCGCGAGGTCCGACGCTCATCTCCTCGCCACTCGCCACTCCTCACTCGTCACTTTCCCCCGGATTCCCGACGAGTTTCCCGGCCTCCAACGGCTGGCGCGGCGGACACGGCACGACTCCGCGGCAGTCGAGGTGCTGCCCGGCGATGTCGGACGTCGCCGGTATCTTCGGCTCCTCCTCGGCGACGGCCGCTCGGTGCTCGGCGTGGTCTATCCGGCCGAGGAGACCGAATCCCGCCTGCGGTGGAACGCCGCCCGAAACGTCTTGCGCGGACGGGTGCGCGTTCCCGCGCTCATCGCCGACGATCAGGAGGGCAATCAGCTGGTCGAGGACTTCGGCCGGGTCGACGTCGCAACGCTTCTTGCCGCGGAGCCCGAGAACCGCGCGGCCTGGCTCGAGCGGGCCGCGGACAGCGCGGCGCTCTTCGCGGGCACGCCCGATCCGGGCATCAACCCCTGCTTCGATTCGGCCTTCTTCCGTCGCGAGCTCGATCTGACGCGCGAGGCGGTCTTCGAGCTGTGGCTCCAGGCCCCGCTGTCGGCGAGCGATCGCGCGGCGCACGACGCGTGGGCCCAGTCGCTCGCCGAGGAGATCGCCGCGCATCCGCAGGTGCTCTGCCATCGCGACTACCATGGAAACAACCTCTTTCCGATGGGCGCCGCGGTCGGGGCGATCGATTTTCAGGACCTCCGAACCGGCCCGGACTCCTACGATCTGGCGTCTCTCCTTTGGGAGCGGACGACGCTCGCCTGGATGACCCCGCAGGTCGCCGACGCGGTCATCGAGCGTTTCGCCGGCGCCCTGGGACGGGATCCCGGCGCCCTCCGTCAACGGCTCGAGCGGGTCCTCCTGCAGAGGGCCTGGAAGGTCTGCGGAACCTTCGCCCGCGCCGTGGCCCACGGACGCGGCGAGATCTACCGGAGTTTCCTTCCCGGGGAGCTCCGGCTGGTACGCCGGTTGCTCACCCAACAGCGCCCCGACCGTGCCTTCCGCGCGGTCTTCGAGGCCAGACTGGCGGCCATCTGCTAAGCTAGTCGCCTCCAAGGAGAACGGCATGTTTGGCTCACTGGGCGTCCCGGAGCTGCTCCTCATCCTGCTGATCGTGATCGTCATTTTCGGCGCGGGAAAGCTGCCGCAGCTCGGAAAAGGACTCGGCGAAGGGATTCGAAACTTCAAGGATTCGGTCAAGAGCGGTCAGGAACCGTCAAAGAAAGACACCCCGCCCAAGCAATAGCTGACAGCTCTCAGCTATGAGCTGTCAGCGGATCGCCGCCTGCGGCGATCCCATTATTTCTTCTTCGTGATGTCGGGGGAAACGCTGTGCTTTTCCCGCGGCAGGCGGATATTCAGGATGCCCACCTTGTTGCGCAGCGTGTTGCGGTGAATTCCCAGCGACGTCGCGGCGCGGCCCAGGTTACCGGACGATCGCTTGACCGCGCCCACGATGTATTTTTTCTCGAACTCCTTCTTGGCCAGATCGAGGGTGATGCCGTGGGCCAGAAGTTCATCGATGATCTGCTGGAGCTGACCGTCCAAGTTCACGATTCCCCCCCGCCAAGCGAGATTCGAAAAGAGAAGGCGCGGATCTTAGCAGAGGAAATCGCCGCCGGGTAGTCGCGCGAAAATTTTTTTGCCGTCCACCGGACAGGTCACGAAAATCCGCGGGC
>DATFTF010000051.1:0-10602 GCA_035262245.1 Thermoanaerobaculia bacterium | reverse complement strand
CAGACGGCCGTGTGATCGGCACGACCAATCGGCGCTCCCGTGGTTGTCGTGGCGGTCCAGGAATCGGAGACCGGGTCGTACTGGCCACCGGTGTTGACCGTGGCGAGGGCGTCACCAAGCCCGCCCCACACGATCATCTTGGTGCCCGTCCAGACCGACGTCGCGCCGGCGACCGCCGGAGGCGCGCCGGCGGTCGATGTGGCTTTCCAGAAATCCTGATTGCTTGGGCCGACCTCGGTAAACCCGGCTCCGATGAGCGTCGTGTCGCCGGGCTTGCCGAGGACGATGCTTCCGGAGGGCGCTCCGCCGCCGCCCACGGTGATCGTCGAGCCCGCGGTGTTGACAGTCACTCCGCCGCTGCCGGCGATGGTGACGCCGTCATGCGCGCCGTTCAGGCTCTTGACCGCCTGCCCCGGCGCGATCGCGCCCGCGGTCACTGCGTTCGCCGCGAGCTGCGTCGCCGTCACTCCCCCGGCCGCGATCGAGAGCGTCACGTTGCCCGACGTCCCGCCGCCCGACAGTCCCGTTCCCGCCGAAACCTGCGTGATCAGCGCGGCGTTGTCGTAATAGCCGTTGGTATCGATGATGAAATCCGTCCCGGAGGCGCCCGCGGTCACCGTGATCCCGCCTCCCGCGCCGAGCGGCACCACCGCCGCGTTGGCGACGGTCTGGCCCGCGACGAAGTTCAAGGTCGACACGACCGGCGAGGCAGCCCCCTCCGGAAAGATCTTGATGAAGCCCGGACCCTGCGTATTGGTCACCGTGACGTTCAACGACACCGCCTGCGCCGTGCCCGCGATCCCGCACTGGCCGGTCAGGACGAAGCTTCGCGGCGAGCCGGCCGCAAGCGACGGCGGTCCGTACGCGCCTGTGAAGCCGTTGCCGCGCGTGTCCGCGACCCGGCAGGGCGTGACCGCGATCAACGGGAGCGGCGTAGGGACGGAAGCGATCGACTCTGGTCGAGCCGGTCTGTGGGTGTCGCCCTCAGGATTCGACGCGGATCGAGCCGCGTCCATACGAAAGAGCAATGGCGCGGCCCAATTGGCAAGCTCGGGTCCCGGCGTTTCCTGGCCCGGGGCGGCTGCATGGGCGGCGAAGAAGAGGAGAACGCAAGCGGCGATGGACCGACCTACAACAGTTCGGACGCTCTCCGTGCTCATGGGAACCTCCAGGGATCACTTCCGAGATGCCTCGATCCGCTCTTCGAGCTCTGCCAGCCGCGTCCGCAGCGCCTCCATCTCGGTGCGGTGCCGGGTCTCGAGCTCTGCGATCGCCCGATGCTGCTTCTGGACCTCGCTTAAGAGCAGAGCGTTGACGAGGTGGTACCGGACGGTCACCGGTTGACCGTCCGCGCCGTAAGCCACCAGGTCCGGATAGACCTCCGCGACCTCCTCCGCGATGAGGCCGTATTGTTGAAGACCGGCGGGGTCGAGGTCCGGCTTGTACCGGAAGGCCACGGGACGCAGACGCATCAATCCGTCGCTCTCCTCGCCGATGTCCCGGATCTCCTCCTTGAAGCGGCGCGACGACGTGTCCGTCCCCAGCTGCCCCTGGGAGTTGACGAAGACTCCCACGCCGTTGGAGCTGGAAGTGCCGAAGATCCCCGCGATGAACGTGTCGCCGTGCACGCCCTTCGTTCCGATGCGGATGGTGCCCCCCTGACCCCCGGCGCCTGCGTTGCCGATACAGATGTTGTTGTCTCCGGTCGTGAAGTAACAGGCGTCGTTCCCGACCGCGACGTTGCCGGAGCCGGAGACATTGCCGATCAGGGCGAGGTTGCCGACGGCGGTATTCCCGTTGCCGGTCAGGTTTTTGAAGAGAGACTGGCCTCCGACCGCGACATTGCCGGAGCCCGAGAGGTTGTCCTGGAGCGAGGCGAAACCGATCGCAGTATCTGCGCCGCCCGTCGTGTTGCCCGCGAACGCCCCGAAGCCGATCCCCGTGTTCGGTCCTCCGGTCATCGTCGCGTTGCCGGCGTGGACGCCGAGGAACGTGTTGACGCCCAGCCCGTCCATCGAGGTCCCAAAGTACCCGTTGGTGTCGATGATGAGGTCCGTCCCCGAGACGCCGGCCTGGACGATGATCCCTCCGCCAAACCCGAGCGGGACGATGGCCGCGTTGGCGACCGTTTGTCCGGCCACGAAGTTCAAGGTGGAGACCTTGGGAGGCGGCGCCCCTTCCGGAAAGATCTTGACGAAACCGGGGCCGGTTCCGTTGGTGACGGTGATGTTCAGGGAGACCGCCTCCGCCCCGGAGGGAATGCCGCACTGCCCGATGAGTGGGAAACTCCGCTGAACGCCGGGCGAGAGGGAGGGAGGGCCGTAGGCTCCGCCGAACCCGTTCCCGCGTGTGTCGACGATCCGACACGGTGTCACGCCGACGAACGGAAGAGGGTCGGTCGCGCTCTGCGCTTCCAATGCTCCCCGCGCCTCGGAGGAGCTCCACGCCGGCTGAGCGATCCAGTTGGAAACCTTTTCGGCGGCCGCGTCCTGTGCCTCCAGACACAGAGCCGACGACGACACGACGAGCAACGACAGCAGCCGACGGACTCTCATGACGACGCCCACCCTTCCGAAGACGCGGCCTGCGCGGTGCGATGTCCTCCGGCCGCGCGGACGCGCTTCGAGGAGGGAGTGCGTGAAGCGGACGATTTATCTCATCGGCTCCCCCCGGCTTGCCCGCTCGGCGGCAGCGCGGATCCGCGCCTTGCGCTCCTCCCAGACGCGGGTCCAACCCAGGCGCTCCGCGGTTCTCATGTTCACCGTCCCGTCGGCGTTGTACGTCCCGTTGGCGATGAGCCTCCTCCTGGCCTCATCGGTCAGATAAGCCGGCATGCGGTCGGACGCGGATCGCGGCATGAATTCGTCTCCTTTCGCCAGCGGCTCGAAGTCCCGGAACGCCCGGCGCACTCCCTGAACCAGATAGTGGAACGTGACATCGGCTGAGGACCGAACGATGATCTGCGTCAAATCCTCGCTCTCGACATACATCGAGGCGAAGGCGCCTACGGGCGTGAGCTGCACGGTCATCCCGTCCTCGTGGGTAACGGTTCGAAAATGTTCGGGCAGCGTGATCACGGCCCGGCCGTCTTTGATTTTCGCCGTGCCGCGAAGATACGTGCCCACTTCCGGGCCTTCGAGAGAAGCGTAGAGGATCACTCGAGTGGGATCGGCAGGATCGGGCTCCACGAAGTTCTTCGTTCCGAACGCGCCGAGGTTCCCCGCCGAGAAGACGCCCCAGGGCCCGGTCGTCAGGTTGCTCGCGGTCCCGAAGGTCGTTCCCAGGATGCCGGAGGCGATGGGAGCGCCGGTCGTGTCGAGCAGGTAGCCGGCGATGGCGGTGTATTCAGATCGTCCGAGAACCCCGAAGTTCAACTGGCTGTCGCCGAGAACGCCAGCCAGGCAGCAGCTCTCGTTGGGGCTGTATCCCGAAGAGTCGACGCCGCGAACTCCCGCCGGAGCGCTGTCCGTGCTCATGCTCTGGCCGAGCACTCCCCACTGGGAGCCGGTCGAAGCGGCGGAAACGCCGACCACTCCGTTTCGAGCGCCCTGGAGATAGCCTCCGTCCCGTCCTCCGAAGGCGGCGAGGGCGTCGAATGTTCCGCTCTGCGCCCACACGCCGTTGGTGTGGGTGCTGAAGCCGTAGGTTCCGATGGCGTCGGTGCTCGTGCCCCAGACTCCGGCGTAGGAGAGGCCGGTGCCGTAAGACACACCGTAGAGGCCCCATGCGAATGAGCTCCCATAGACGCCGGTCCCAAGGCCAGCGACCAGTCCCTGCATACCGACCCCGCCTCCGGCCGCCTGCGCAATGATGCCGCTTCCTGAGCTCACGGTGACCAGGAGCCCGCACGCCAGTGTGCATCCTCCTGAGCTGTTCTGCAGAGTCATCACCGGATTGGTCGAGTTGGTGAAGAGCTTGAACTGATTGGAGGAAGTGTTCGGCGTATCGCCGTAGTAGCCGTTGATGTCGAGGATCAGATCCGTTCCCGAGACGCCGGCCGCCACCGTGATTCCGCCGCTGACGCCCGCTGGCACGATCGCCGCGTTGGCCACCGTCTGGCTGGCGACGTAGTTCAGGGTCGAGACAACGGGAGCGACGCCCCCCTGCGGAAAGATCTTGATGAACCCCGGACCGGCCGTGTTGGTGACCGTGACGTTCAATGAGTAGGCCTGCGCGTTGGCGGGAATTCCCGCGCAAGGACCGGTGGGGATCGGAAAGTTGCGCGGCGACCCGGCCGACAGACTGGGTCCGCCGAAGGTCCCGTTGGCTCCGCGGGTGTCCACTACCCGGCAGGGCGTGACCCCGATGAACGCGACGGGATTGGTGACGTCGCCCAGGGCGTGGATGCCTCCGACATGGGCCGAGGACGCTTGCGTCGAGGTCGGGACCTGCCAGTTGGTCACGGTGGCGCCGAGCTGAGCCCTGCCGGGAGTCGCGACGACCAAGAGCCAGAGCATCGCAGGGAAGCCGGATCTCACCAGGAATCGAGTGAGCATCGTGTCCTCCTTCCGAAAGACCGCTCGTGTTCTTGTCGGACGGAAATGAGGGTCATTCCCGTGTGTTCATCTCGATCACGGATCGGACGGCGCCTCGGCCGTCCGGCGACACGTCTCCCGCCAATGCGAACTCTTTTGCGCCAAGCCCTCGAGAGAACCGCTGGATCACCTCCAGGGTTGTTCAAATTAGATACCATCGGCGGATCGACCCGCAAGGCGAATCGCGAGCGTTCAGGATCCATGCCGCCCTGACAGCCAGGCAACGGCCATCTCTGTTCTTACCAAGAGCGATGAGACCAGGACCATTCGCCTCCCGGGACGCTTTCGGCGCTTTGTCCCTCGCATGAGCTCGGGGAGAAGAGGGGGCCGCAGAGCGGGCTCCGGGCGAGCCGGCCCTGAAAACGATGCCGACGTACGGCGGGCGCCGGCGCCCCGGCGCGAGCCACGCCGCACCGTCTTCCTTGCGCTGCTTCTCTTCCTGGCGGTCGCCACACTGTGGCCCGTCCTCCGAAACGCCTTCATCCTCTACGACGACAACGTCTACGTCACCGCCAACCGCCACGTCCTCGCCGGCCTCTCCGCCGCAGGAGTGCGGTGGGCGTTCACCACCGGCTACGGCGCCAACTGGCACCCGCTGACCTGGATCTCGCACATGACCGATGCCTCCCTCTTCGGTCTGAAGCCATCGGGACATCACGCCACGAGCCTTCTGCTGCACCTGGCCAGCACGATGCTTCTCTTCCTCGCTCTGCGCAGCCTGACCGGCCGCTCCTGGCCGAGCGCCTGGGTCGCCGGCCTCTTCGCCGTGCACCCGGCGCACGTGGAGTCGGTCGCGTGGATTTCAGAGCGCAAGGACGTGCTGAGCGCGGCGTTCTGGTTCGCCGCCCTCGGCGCTTACGGAGAGTGGGTGAGGAAGCCGAATCTGCCCCGCTATCTGCTCGTGCTGCTCCTCTTCGCCGGCGGCCTGATGTCCAAACCGATGGTCGTCACCTTGCCGTTCGTCCTGCTTCTGCTGGACGACTGGCCTCTCGGCCGTCTCTCAGCCGGCGCCAGCATCCGAGTCCTCGCGAGGCTCTGTCTGGAGAAGTTGCCCCTCTTCGCCGTAGCCGCCCTGGCGAGCGCCGTTACGTTCCTCGTCCAGCGGGCCGGCGGAGCCGTCGGCACCCTGGAGAAGTATCCGCTCGGCGCTCGCATCGCCAACGCGCTGGTGGCCTACGTGCGCTACCTGAAGATCCTTGTCTGGCCGAGCCGGCTTGCCATCTTCTACCCTCACCCCGGCTCCTCCCTGCCGAAGCTCGAGGTCGTCGGGGCAGGGCTGCTCCTGGCCGCGATCAGCGCGGGCGCGATCCTCATGAGAAGGCGGGCGCCGTACGTCTTCGTCGGCTGGTTCTGGTTCGTGGGCACGCTCGTTCCGGTCATCGGCCTGGTCCAGGTGGGCAACCAGGCGCTGGCTGACCGCTATACATATGTTCCGTTCGTCGGCCTCTTCCTCGCCGTGGCCTGGGGCGTCGAGGCTCTCGTGGCGGCCTGGCCGCGCCAACGGCTGGCGCTGGCGGCATGCGCGGGCGCGAGCCTTCTGGCCTTCGCAGTCGTTTCAGCCGCCCAGGTCCGCCGCTGGAAGGACAGCGAGACACTCTTCCTCCACGCCATCGCGGTCACGCCGCCCAACATCGTGGCCCGGAACAACCTCGGCAACTACTACAACGAGACGAACCGTCCGGCCGAGGCCCTGCCCCATCTCTACGAGGCGCTCGGAATCAACCCCCGATCCTGGGAGGCCTACAACAATCTCGGCCATTCCCTCTTCGAGCTGGGGCGATACGAAGAGGCCGGTGCGCACTTCGCGGAGGCCTTGCGGCTTCATCCCGGAGACGCCGCCGCCCTGAACAATCTGGCCCGCGTGCGGTTCGTGCAGGGAGAGATTCCCCTCTCGGCGCGGTTCTACCGGGCCGCGGTCACGGCGGCCCCGGAGGCGGCCGACGTCCGTCTCCGCTACGCGGTCGCCTTGCTGATGGAGAACCGGATCGACGCCGCCGTCCGGCAGCTCGAAGCCTGCGCGGTTCTCGAGCCGGGAAACGCCCAGTACCGCGAGCTTCTCGTCGGCGCCCGGGCTCTGGCCGAGGATCCTCGCGGAGCGGCAGCTGAAGAGATGCGTCGGCGGCTGGCCAACGACCAGCGCGAGGCGGCCGCCGCACTGCGCGCTCGGCAGCGAAACGAGGAAGCCATTCTCCGTCTGCGCCGCGCTTTGGAGCTCGACCCTTCGTCGATTGCGGCGCGCAACGACCTCGGCCAGCTCCTGACCGAACAGGGGCGACTCGAGCAGGCCTCCGAGGAATTCCGACGGATCCTCGCCATCGCTCCGGCTTCGGCCGACGCGCACAACAATCTCGGCTACACACTTGCCCTCCGCGGCCAGAAGCAGGCGGCCATCGCAGAGTTCCAGGAGGCTCTGCGCCTGCAGCCCGATCTGACGGCCGCACGCAACAACCTCGAACAGGCGCTTCGTGAACCGGGACCCGGGCCTGGCCCCGCGAGCGGACCGCCGGGCCACAGAAGCCCCCGACCCGGCGATCCGTGAGAGCCGGGTTCTTCGCGGGAGACTCCGCTCCCTTCTAATTCGGTTCGAGAGGGACTCTCCGCGCCTCGCTTCGGGCTTTCTCCTCGGCCTTGCGCCAAGCCTCCGCCCAGCCGACCCGCTCCGCCGTCGTCATGTTCACGGTGCCGTCGGCGTTGTACGTGCCGTTGGCGACGAGGCGCTGTTTGACGTGCTCGGGCCAGGCCGCCGGCATCCTGTCGTCGGGCGAACGCGGAGCGTACTCGATCCCCTCGGAGACCGACTGGAAGTTGCGGTAGCCCAGATGCACTCCGTGGATCTCGTAATCGAAGTCGACGTCGCGAGAGGAGAGGACCGTGATCCGGTCCAGGTTCTTGCTCTCGACGGCCATGGTCGCCAGGACGCCCATGGGAGTCAGCTGCACCGTCAGCCTGTCCTGCTCGGTCACGGCGCGGAACTCCGCCGGCACGTCGATGACGGCCCTGCCGCCGACGGTGTGGCCGGATCCGCGGAAGGCGGTCAACGCCTCGTTGGCTTCGATCGAGACGAACTTGACGACCCGCGTCGCGTCGGTCGGATGCGGCTCGACGAACAGCTTGGCGCATCCGTTGCAGCCGATGGTGCCGATGAAGGCGTAGACGCCGTAGTTGGTCGCTCCGGGAAATCCCAGCAGTCCTTCCGTCGTCCGGTTGTTGCCCGCCGTGTCGAACGTGGCTCCAAGGACGCCGATGCCGACGGATCCGGCAGTGCCCAGGACTCCGACAAACCCATCATCGCCTCGCGTGCCGACGTCGGTCCAGACAAAGTTCTGCACAAAGGTGTGAGGCCCGACGCCCCAGACGCCCGCGGAGTTTCCCGACGTCCCCGACGTCGAGCCGAAAACGCCATATCCCGTGTTCCCGGAGGGCGGGAGGGCGTGGCCAACGACACCGTACGCGCTCCCGGTGGTGGGCATCGAGAGACCGAGCACGCCCTCCCCACCTGTGCCACCGAGGTAGCCCGCCGTCACGACGTTGCCGGCGCTGTCCAGATCCACTCCTTTGACTCCCACGCCGTTGCCCGGATCCGTCGAGGAGCCAAAAACGCCGTATCCGGTCTTGCTCGTGCCTCGAACTCCGGATGTGGGATCGATGATGCCGCCCAGACCCGGATCTCCGGAGCTGTCCATTCCGAAGATGCCCGCGCTGCCAGTGGCGGTACTGTTGCTCACGCCTTTCACCCCGTAGGTCTTCCCGGTAGACAAGATAGCGATTCCCTCGACTCCGGCGGAGTCGTCGCCCGGGCCCACGACAGCGCCGAGAGCCGCGACCGAAAACGGAGCCGTACTGTGCTGTTCGGCGTAAAGGAGGCCGCCGCCCGTATACGAACCGCGGATGGCGAAGTACTCGCCCGGAGGGATGATGGTGGTATTGCCGGGAAAGTATCCGTTGATGTCGATGATGAGGTCCGTTCCCGCGACCCCCGCGACGACTGTGATGCCGCCGCCGGTCCCGGCCGGCACGATCGCGGCGTTGGCTAGCGTCTGACCGGCCACGAAGTTGAGCGTCGAGACGACCGGCGCCGAGCCGCCCTGGGGATAGACCTTGATGAAGCCTGTGCCCTGGGTATTGGTCACCGTGATGTTCAACGAATAGGCAGCCACGCCCGCGGGGAGCCCGGCGCAGGGACCGCCGAGAAGCGCGAAGTTGCGCGAGACGCCGGGCGAGAGTGGCGGCGCTCCGTAGGGACCTGCGGGGCCGCGTGTGTCCACGATCCGGCAAGGGGTGACGCTGGTAAACGCGCTCGGGCTTGTCACGTCGCCCAGAGCGTGTGCGTGCCCCGGTGTCGCCGGGCTCGCCGACGAGATGGCGCCGGGAACCGTCCAGTTGGGAACCGTCGCCCCGAGCTGACCGTAGGCCCGCGCCGAGGCGAGCGAAAGAACCAGAAGGACGAAGACGACGATCCTCGATCGAGTCAGGTGTGTCCAGAGTCTCGGCATGGAGATCCTCCTTCCAAGAAGTTTTCGCTCTTGCTCGGTGGAACCGGGTCTTCTTCTGGTGCTCCTCCTTCCAGAAAACGGCCTCCTCGACCGTCCGGACATGGCGTCGCGCAGCCAAGCCGGTCGGTGGGACGTCCCGTTCTCGACGCTTCTCGAGGCCGGGAACCGGAGTTGGTGAAGTTTAAGTACCATCAGGGACGCGAAACCGCAAGCCGCTAACAATATATATATTGTTGAGTCTGGCGAAGGACAGGCTGTCAAAGCGAGGCCCCGCGGAGGCCTCTGCGGGCCCCGGACGCCTCCCCGATGCGAAGGTGGGCCTATTTGTTCGAGCGATCGCTCGAGACCGCGGCATTCACGTGCGCAAGCGCCTTGTCCGCCTCGACGCGAGCCTCCCAGATCTTGTCCCATCCCAGGCGCCGGGCCGTCTGCATGTTCACCGTTCCGTCGGCGTTGTAGGTCCCGTTGGCGATCAGCCGTCGCTTCTGCTCCTCGCTGAAGTAGCCCGGAAGCGTCTGCGTCGCGGACTCCGGCATATAGCCGCCCTCCATGACGACTTGCCAGTCCTTGAATGTCGCGCGCACGCCGTTGACCATGTAGTGGAATCTCACATCACGGGAGGAATGAACCACGATCTCGTTGAGATCCTGTCGGACCACGTACATCGAGGCGGGAGCTCCCACCGGCGTGAGCTGGACCGTCAGGCCATCGCTGTCCGTCACAAGACGAAAGCTCTCGGGCACCGGAATTACGGCCGTCCCGCCTCGCGTTTCCGCAGTCCCCCGGAAGTACGTCCCCGCCTCCGGTCCCTCCAGAGCGACGTACCGGATGAGCTTATCGGGATCGGTGGGGTGCACCTCCACGAAGGGTTTCGTGCCGCTGGCGCCAATATCCCCGAAGGCGAAGAGGCCCCACGGACCGCTATTGCAACAATACCCGACCTCGCCCTCAGCGAGGAACGCTCCCGCCGTGTCAACGAGCGTGCCGCTGACGCCTTTGGCCTGCGAAACGCCGATGACGCCTGCAGAGTTCTTGCTGTCGCCCCGAACAGCGGCTCTGATGAGGGCGGGAACCACCGGTCCCCCGATGTCGACACCCCAGACGCCGGCAGCGTTAACGCTTGCGGAGGTCGAAACCAGGATCCCCTCGATGCCGTAGAAGGCGGTCGCGCTCGCGCCGCTCTTTCCGGCCCAGCCCTCGGCCAGGTCGACCCCGGCGCTGTCGAGCAGCACTCCCACGACGGCGCGGTCCATGGCGATGCCCAGAGTGCCGCTGAAGGTGTTGATGCCCGTCACGCCCTGAGAGCCGTGCGTGAAGGGGCCGACGAAGCTCAAGTTGCCGACCGAGCCCTGCACCCCGGAGACAGAGGAGCCGGCCGCGTTCTCGACACCCCAGATGCCGGATGAGTCTTTCGCGGACGAGAAGTTCGCGGCGCAGATGATGCAGCTCGCGTTGTAGCTGCCGACAAGCGCGAGCTGCTCGTTGACATTGACGAACGCTGCTGGGAAGTACCCGTTGATGTCGATGATGAGATCCGTTCCCGACACGCCGGCCACGACCGTGACGCCGTTTCC
>DATFTF010000050.1:0-2381 GCA_035262245.1 Thermoanaerobaculia bacterium | reverse complement strand
GCCGGGTCGGAGAAGGCCAGGCGATGGACGGTCGCGTCGGCGGTCAGCTCGGGATGGAAGGTCGCCGCGAGCACTCTCCCCTGCCGCACCAGGACGGGCTCGCCGTCCAGTGTGGCCAGGACCTCCACGCCGGGACCCACGCGGCGGATCCGCGGAGCGCGGATGAAGACGGCCGGCAGCCGCGTCCTCAGGGCCGGGGCGTCGACTTCGCCCACGAAGGATTCCGTCTGGCGCCCGTAGGCGTTGCGCTCGACGGAAAGATCGAGGATGCCGAGCCCCTTCTGCGCCGGATTCGAGACGTCACGCGCCAAGAGAATCGCCCCCGCGCAGGTGCCCAGCACCGGGCGGCCGCTCCCGGCGAAGCGGGCGATGGCGTCCTCCCACGGGGCGGACTCGAAGAACTTCCATATGGTGGTCGACTCGCCTCCCGGCAGAATGAGTCCCGCGGCGTCTTCCAGCTCGCCCGGCCGGCGCGCCTCGAAGGAGGCGATGCCGAGCTCGGAGAGGCGCTTGCGGTGAGCCTCGAAGTCGCCTTGAAGGGCGAGGACGGCCACGGAATCGGATTGATTCATTGTTTCATTGATCCATTGTCTGATTGGAGCGGACAACCCTGGACGCGCTCAATCACTCAATCACCCAATCCTGCAATCGATCAATTCCGTCACCATCCCCTCGTCTGGAGCTGCTGCTCCTCGGAGAGGCTGGCCGCCTCGATCCCCTTCATCCCGGCGCCGAGAGACTCCTCCGCTTCGACGAGCGCGGCGGCGTCGCGCCAGTGCGTGGTGGCCTTGACGATCGCGCGGGCGCGCTTCTCCGGATCGTCGGACTTGAAGATCCCGGAACCGACGAAAACCGCCTCGGCCCCCAGAGCCATGCAGAGAGCCGCGTCGGCGGGCGTGGCGATGCCTCCGGCGGCGAAGTTCGGCACCGGCAGCTTGGCCGTCTCGGCCACGGCTACGACGATCTCGAAGGGGGCCTGCAAGCGCTTGGCCTCGGCCATCCGCTCGTCTCGGGACATCAGCGTCAGATTGCGGATCTCGCGCTGGACGCTCCTCAGATGCTTGACGGCGTGCACCACATCGCCGGTGCCGGCCTCCCCCTTGGTCCGGATCATCGCCGCGCCCTCGCCGATCCGGCGCAGCGCCTCGCCCAGATTGCGGCACCCGCAGACGAAGGGCACGACGAAGTCGTGCTTGTAGACGTGATTCTCCTCGTCGGCCGGAGTCAGGACCTCCGACTCGTCGATGAAATCGACCTTCAATGCCTCCAGCACCCGCGCCTCGGCGATGTGGCCGATGCGGCACTTGGCCATCACCGGGATGGAAACCGCGGCCTGGATCTCCCGGATCTTGGAGACCGGCGACATGCGCGCGACTCCCCCGTCGCGCCGGATGTCCGCCGGCACGCGCTCGAGCGCCATCACCGCAGCGGCGCCGGCCGTCTCCGCGATTCTGGCCTGCTCGGCGTTGACGACGTCCATGATGACGCCGCCCTTCAACATCTCGGCGAGGCCGACCTTGACGCGGAAAGTATCTGTCTGGCTCATCGTGCTTTCCCTCCAGGAAAGGTTGATTCATTGATTCGATGATTCATGGATTCCTGAACCCCTTGGGGCAGGCCAGGAATCGACGCGTTCCATTTTTCAATGATTCAATCTTTCAATCTCTCAATTCCCCCTCACACCACTGGCATCGCCCGAATGCCCGACTGCGACTGCACCAGGCGCACGGCATCCGCGAGCACCCGAATTCCTGCTTCCACCTGGCGCTTATCCACCCGCGAGACGGACAGACGGATGTTGGGGCGGTCCTGCCCTCGCGGATCGAAATCCGCACCCGGCGCAACTCCCACGCCGCGCGCCGCGGCGGCCTCCGAGACCCGGCGCCCGGAAACGCCGGACGGAAGGTGCAGCCAGAAGAGGGCGTCGCCGATGTTGCCTCCCGACCAGGAAACCTCGGGCAGATGCGTTTTCAAGGCGCGCTCGGCGGCAATCCGCCTCGCCTCGACCTCCAGGGCGCGGTTGCGCCGCGCGCGACGGTCGGCTCCGACCCGAAGAAATTCCGCCACGGCCGCCTGAAACGGCAGGGGAGTCTGAAAGTCCGCGGTCTTCTTGATGCGGGCCAGGCGATCGACCACCGGTGCGGAAGCCGCGACCCATCCGATCCGAAATCCCGGGACCAGGTCTTTGGAGAGGGTGCCCAGCCAGACTGTGCGAGACGGGTCCCGCGCGGCCAGCGGTCGAAGTCCCGACTCCGGCTCCTCGTAACCGTCCTCGACCACAAGCGCTCCCGCGGCGGCGGCTCCCTCCAGGATCGCGCGCCGGGCTGCATCGCTCGCCGTGACCCCGGTCGGATTCTGCCGTTCCGGCATCACATAGACGA
>DATFTF010000049.1:0-4039 GCA_035262245.1 Thermoanaerobaculia bacterium | reverse complement strand
GGGTCGCCAGGGCCTTCGCCCGGCGCTGCGCGAACGTGAATTGAACGGAGCGTGTGAGCCCCACGGGGTTGACGGCCGCGGCCAGCAGGCAAGCCAGGCTCAAGCCGGCCACGACTCGGAGCGCACGCACACGCATCCACGCTGCGGCTCCGATCGCGGCCAGGGCGGTCGCGACCCAGAGCGCGATCGCCTCGGGGTACAGCGTCCACTCCGCCGCGATCGCGAGGGCAATGGGAAAAAGGGCGCGGAGCGTTCCGGAGCGGGTAAGGACCACGAGGTGAAACAGGAAAAGAAGGTAGAGGGCGACGGCGGCGAGGAGCGCCAGGTGCTGGCCGTACAGATTGACCAGGAGGACGGAATTCAACGCGACCAGGGCAGTCGGGAGGAGCAGGAGTCTTCCGGGCGGGCGCAACGCCCGCGAAGCGAGCGCGCCGACGGCGAAAAGAATGGAACAGCCGAGGGCCAGACCCAGAACGGGGTGGATCTCATGAGCCCGGCAGCCGTACAGCTGCGAGAGGAGCGCGAGAAGGTAGGGGGAGCCCCCGCGGACGTGGTTGTGGCGCCAGCGGGAAGGAACGATCTGCAGAAATCCCTGAACGTCCTGCGGCACGCTCCAGCCAAACCGAGCGATCGAGTCGGCGATGCTGCATTCCCATGCGGCGTCGGTGTTCGCGCTCACGACGACGCCCGGCCCGTGAGAGGCCATCGGCAACGCGGCGAATGACAGGAAGGCGATCCCGACGAAAAGGAGGCCGACAGTCGCCGGCCGCGGCTTGCCGACTCGAAGCGGGTTGCGCCGGGTGGACATCGCAAGGAAGAGCAGGGAGACGAAGCTCGCCGCGCCCGCGGCACCCAGAGGGCGCACACCGGCGACGGAACCGAGCTCGATTCCGACGGCGAAGAGAGCAAGGCCAGCCGCCGGGGCGAGGGCCACGGGGATCCAGCGCGCCGCGATCCTGAGAATTCCCCATCCCGCGAGGCTCAGCCAGAGGAGAAAGACGATCGTTCGCCAGAGCAGAGTCACCCAGACCGACGCCATTCCGAAAGAGGGCGAGAAGAACGGCCGAACCTCGAAGCTGTCGCGGGCGCAGAGGATGCGCTCCCCGGCCCGCGAGTAGGCAAAGACTTCGGCGGCGTGAAGCCCCGGCAAGACGCGGGCGAGCGAGACCGTCGCGCGCCACGCCGACCAGTCGAACGCCGGCTCGCCAAAGGCGCGGCCGACGTCGGGCCGCCAGCCGCGAACGTTGACGTCCCCGGAGATGGAACTGTCCAGGAGGACTTCCATTTTTGTCACGGGCATCCGCGCGCCCTCGTCGACGGCCCATCCGGAGGCCTCGACGAAACCGCCGGGAACGAACCGGCCGTTCCAGCCGTCGAGGCCGCAGGCGACGGCGGCGTGAGTCTGAGCCTGAAGGAGGGAGGGCAGAGCGCCGAATAGGAGGAAGAGGATGACCGCGCGGCGACGCGTCACCCGGCGAGCGCCTCCATCCGCGCGATGATCTTCGCCGCGGCGTGGCGCCAGGTCCACTTCTGCGCCATCTCGCGCGCGGCGGCGGCGCCCTTGGCCTTCGCTTCGTCCTGGTGCTCGAAGACGTAGCGCAGCAGGAAGCGTAGGTGCTCGGGATCCGGATCGGCCCAGGAGAAGCCCTCGTAATACGGGCACTTGGCGACCGCTGGAATCGTCTTGCGCACCCGCAGCGGAAAGCAGATCTCCTGGTGGGCGAACTCGGTGTGCGCTCCCCAGTCCGTGGCGATGGTCGAGAGGCCGCAGGCCATCGCTTCCATCAGCGGCATGTCCCACCCCTCGCCCCGTCCCGCGGAGATGAAGCAATCGCCCGACCGGTAGAACGCGCCGAGCTGGTAGTGGGGGAACTCGCGGTTCAGGAGAAAGGAGATCTTGCCGCCGGTCGCCTTGAGCTGCAGCTTGTTGATCTCGTTGCGGATGCTCTTCATCGGATCGACGTTGATGATCTTGCAGAGAAGCCGCACCGGCTCTTCGGAGGAGAACTCATCGTTGAAGGTCTTGAGTAACAGCCACGGCTCCTTGCGCTCTCCCCACTCGAAATTGGAGACGAAGACGAACTCTCCCGTCGGGTTGGGAAAGCCCTGGATGCCGGGATGGAAATAGTTGGGATCGACGCCCAGAGGGATCCGGTGGATAGGACGCTTCAACCCCGAGGAAAGAAATCCCTGCCGGTTGAACTCCGTCGGCACCCACACCTCGTCCATCTTGTTGGCCTCGGCCACCCAATCCTTGGGAAAGCCGTCCACCTCGAGCATCGTGAAGCCGACCTTGCGACGTCCGCGGTTGCGCCAGAAAACGTCCCCCTGGCCGTAAACGACCGACAGGGGCGGGTGGCGCGGCTCGTTTCGGCCGCGGATGACCTCCATCAGGTAATCGCCGCTCGATTCGGGCTCCAGCAGATAGAAGGGCGTCTTGGGGCCGTAGGCGTACCGGTAGGTCGCGCGAACTCCCAGGTGGTCGAGCGCGCGCAGGAGCTCGCGGCAGCTCATGGCGTAACCGGTGGGGAAGTTCATGATCGACTGCCAGAAGACCTCGTGGGTGTAGCGCGAGTCGAGGCTCTTGTGCCACTTCTTCCGAAACGCCTCCCGGCTCTCCTGGAAGATGCGGTCGAAGTGAGCGCCGTCGCCCTGTGTCGAGCCGTGCTCGTCGTGGACGAGGGTGACGTCGCCGCAGAGGAGCGTCTGGAACCCGGCCCGCCGGGCCTGCAGGCAGTAATCGGTATCCTCGAAGTAGGACTGGAAATCCTCGGAAAGCCCGCCGATCTTCGCGAGGAGCTCGCGCTTGACGTAGGCGCAGGCGAAGACGATGCCCTCCACTTCCCGCGTCACGGAGTACTGGCCGAAGTCCTTCTCCAGCGAGCCGATCTGCTGCCCCCACATGGTGTCCGGCAGGATGAACGTCCCGGCGTGGAGAAGGCGCCCGTCCGGCAGGCGCAGCCGGCAGCCGACGATGCCGGCGTCGGGCGCCGCCTGCGCGCAGGCCCGCAGACGCTGGAGCCAATCCTTCTGGTGGAACTCCACGTCGTTGTTGAGGAGGACGACGTCCGATTGGGAATCGGCCGATACAATACCTATATTGTTACCTCGGACGAACCCGAGGTTCGAGGAGTTCGTGATCACGCGCAGCCAGGAGTAGGCCTTCAAGGCCTGCGGCGTCTCGTCGGTCGAGCCGTTGTCCACGACGATCACCTCGGCGCCGGAGAGATCCGTGGTCTTCAACGTGTCCAGGCACTTCCGGGTCAGGTCCCAGCGGTTCCAGGCCAGGACGACGAGCGTGGCCTTGCGCAATGTCAGTCCTCGTCGGCTCCGTGGAACGGCGCCACCGCGCGCCAGAGGGCGGTCATGGTGCGCTCGACGTCCGCGGTCGTCAGGCGCGTCGTGTCTCTCCAGACGAGCGAGCCGGCGTCCGACCGCAGGAGAGGGGGGAGCCCCGACTCCAGGCGGGAGAGCGTGACCAGGTCCTCTTCGCACAGCCCGCGGGCGAGCGACCGCAATACGCGCGAGCGGTCGGCCAGCAGCTTCTCGAGTCTCGCCACGCGGGCCTCGAGCCGCGCGACTTCCCCGGCCGAGGGGCTGTCCGACATCACCATTCCCGTCCCACCAGGCGGCGCAGCAGCTGAAGAACGCGCCAGGGGAGCGACTTTTCGACGGCGTGGTGGAAGGCGGCGTAGTTGTCGATCTGGTGCCGCAGCTCGAACTCGTTCCGCGGCACGTCGGACAGCTCCTCCTCCGCCTGCCGCAGCAGCTCGGTCAGCCGGCGCTCCCGCTCCAGACTCTCCTTCAAACGCAGGCGCAGGTCCGCCGCTTCCGCCTCCGCGCGGCCCTGGCGGTCCGCGGGTGTTTCCGTGTCGACCGGCGTCGAAATTCCGCTCAAGGAAGCTCCCGGTTTCCGGCTGTTTTCCGTCGACTCTCGATCGAAGTTTGCTTGTATTCTGGCTTCACCGCCGTGCCCGTTCGAAGACAAAGAATAGGAAGCAGTCCGGCTCGAGAGTCTACAACGGAGGCGCCGACGGCA
>DATFTF010000048.1:0-3003 GCA_035262245.1 Thermoanaerobaculia bacterium | reverse complement strand
GAGCCGGCTCCCGGGCGGCGGTTGACAGGCTGGGAGGGAGCCCGCATCCTAGGAGACAAGATCCCATGACCGCGTCCAAACCACGTCCGGCCCGTCCGAGCCGCCGCCGGAGGCGTTTCGCCCTGTTCACAAATCACAAACCACAAATCACAAATTGCTCCTCACTGCTCGTCTCAACCTGCCGCGTTACCGTCCCTGAACCTCTCCCGCTGTGACATATCTCTGCATCCACGGTCACTTCTACCAGCCTCCCCGGGAGAACCCATGGACCGGGGAGATCGACCTGCAGGAGTCGGCCGCCCCGTTTCACGACTGGAACGAGCGGATCCTGGCGGAGTCCTACGGACCCAATGCGGATCCGGGACCCCGTCCGGAAAGGGAACGCGGGCGGTACCCGTCCAACTATGGGCGCATCAGCTTCGACTTTGGTCCCACCCTGCTCTCCTGGATGGAGCGCAAGGCTCCGCAGCTCTACGCGGCCATCCTCGAAGCGGACCGCGCCAGCCGCGCGCGGTTCTCCGCTCACGGTTCGGCCATGGCGCAGGCCTACAACCACATGATCCTTCCGCTCGCGAACCGGCGAGATCGGCGCACTCAGGTGATCTGGGGAATTCGCGATTTCGAGCACCGCTTCTACCGCTCTCCGGAAGGGATGTGGCTTCCCGAGACGGCAGCCGACTCGGAAACCCTGGAGGAGCTGGCGCGCCAGTCCGTCCGGTTCACCGTCCTCTCTCCCCATCAGGCGCTGCGCCACAGGATGAAAGGGGAGGCCCCCTGGAGCGACGGGCCGATCGATACGCGGCGGCCTTACGACGCGGTTCTGCCTGGAGGCCGGCGGCTCGCCGTCTTCTTCTACGACGGGCCGGCCTCGCACTCCGTCGCTTTCGGCGGGCTCTCCGCGGGAGGAGAGGCCCTGGCTCGCAGCCTCCACGATCTTCTCGCCGGCGCCCCATCCGATTCGCTTGCCGCAGTGGCCACCGACGGCGAGACCTTCGGCCATCACTTTCACGGCGGCGAGCGCGTCCTGGCGGAGGCCCTCGAAGCGATCGAGCGCGCCGGAACGCCGCGTCTCACCAACTTCGCCGAATACCTGGCAGCGTATCCGCCCGACCGCGAGGTCGAGATCCGGGAAGGGAGCTCCTGGAGCTGCCCGCACGGGCTGGGGCGCTGGAGCGCGGACTGCGGGTGCAAAACGGGGGAGCATCCGGACTGGAGCCAGGCGTGGAGGGGGCCTCTGCGCGCGGCGTTCGACTGGCTCCGCGACAGGCTGGCCGAGCTCTTCGAGGAGAAAGGGGCAGCCATCTTCGCCGATCCCTGGGCGGCGCGCGACGACGCCGTCGAGCTGTGGCTGGACAGCGGCGCGACGACCCGGCGGCGCTTTCTCGACCGTCACGCCCGGCGGCCGCTCAACGAGGAGGAAGAGAGGCTGGCCCTCGATCTCCTGGACATGCAGCGCAACGCCATGTTCATGTTCACCAGCTGCGGCTGGTTCTTCGACGACGTGGGCGGTCTGGAGGGCCGGCAGGTCCTACTCTACGCCGGGCGCGCCGTCGAGCTCGCCCGGCGCGCCGGAGCTGCAGGACTGGAGGCGGAGCTTCTTCCGAGACTCGAAGCCGCCACAAGCAACGTCCCCGAGCGTGGAGACGCCCGGCGGCTCTACGAGCAGTTCGTCGGATCCGCGTCGTCGACGGCCCGGGTGTTGCAGTCAGACCGGGGCTAGGCGCCGCTTGCCGCAAGGCGGTCCCGATTTGTTATGCTGAGACCGGCTGATGCCGCCTTCTGACAAAGACCAGACCGTCCCGGGCCTGCCCGACCCCCTCCAGCCTCTTCTTCACCTGGCGAGAGACCTCCGCTGGACCTGGCGGCCGGAGCTGCGAGCCCTCTTCTGGAGCCTGGACCGCGCCGCCTGGTCGCACGCTCGCGGCAACGCGCTCGTTTTCCTGAAGGTCGCTTCGCGCGTGGCGATGGCGCGCGCAGCGGAAGACTCCGAGTACGTCGCCCGCCTCCAGGAGGCGGTCGCCGGCCTGGAGCTCGAGGACGCGGCGGAGCCGCAGGTGGACGCGGCCCGAAGTCTGACCCTCCGGGGCAATCGCATCGCCTACTTCTGCGCCGAGTTCGGCCTGACCGAATGGCTCCCTATTTACGCCGGCGGCCTCGGCGTCCTCGCGGGCGACCACTTGAAGTCGGCGAGCGATCTCGCCTTTCCGCTGACCGGAGTGGGCCTGTTCTATCGGGAGGGTTATTTCAAGCAGCGCGTCGACCCCAGCGGCTGGCAGCTGGAGTCCAACCCGGTCCTCGATTCGGAAGCTCTGCCGCTGACCCTCGCGGAGCTGCCGGGAGGCGAAGCTCCAATCATCACGATTCGCGTGGGCGACCGGGACGTGCGGCTGCTGATCCGGTCGGCCAAGGTGGGACGAGTCCGCCTCCTCCTGCTCGACGCCCACCTGCCGGAGAACGAGGAGGTCGATCGCGGCATCACCGCGCGTCTCTACGGAGGCGACGTCGAGAATCGAATCCGGCAGGAAATCGTGCTCGGCATCGGAGGCCTGCGCGCGCTCGACCGGCTGGGGCTTCGCCCAACGATCCGGCACATGAACGAGGGGCACGCCGCCTTCGTGACGCTGGAGCGGATCCGCCAGCTCATCCGGGAGGAGGGCCTCTCCTTCGGCGAGGCGCGCGAGCTGGCCGCGTCGGGCAACGTCTTCACAACGCATACGCCGGTCCCCGCGGGGATCGACCGCTTCTCGCCCGATCTCCTGCGGAAATACTTCGGCTCTTTTGTCGAAGAGCTCGGCCTCGCCTTCGACGACTTCCTGAAGCTCGGCCGCGAGAACCCCGAGGATTCCAGCGAGTTCTTCTCCATGGCCGTCCTGGCCTTGCGGCTTTCGGCCCACGCCAACGCCGTCTCCCAGCTGCACGCCCGGGTGGCGCGCCGGCTGTGGAGCGGCCTCATGCCGCAGTTTCCCTCCGAGGAGGTTCCCATCCACCCGATCACCAACGGCG
>DATFTF010000047.1:0-3950 GCA_035262245.1 Thermoanaerobaculia bacterium | reverse complement strand
CGCGGCATGAACTACGGCGACTACGCGTACATCGAGGCGTTTCCGCGCGGCATGTTCCAGTCCTTCCCCGATCCCAACATCGCGCGGCGTTCCCAGATCTTCGAGGTCTGGATCCGCCCCGTCGTTCCGGTCAACGCGCACATGGCCCTGCGTATCGCGGTCCGGGAATTGCAAAAGCTCGTGGCCGACGGCCTCTCGCAGGAAGACTTCGAGCGGACCCGCGACTATCTGATGAAGAACGTGTTCGTCATGACCGCCACCCAGAACCAGCAGGTCGGCTACGCCCTCGACTCCAAGTGGTACGGGATCGGCGAGTTCACGTCCACGATGCGCGAAAGGCTCGGGCGGCTCACGCTCGCCGAGGTCAACGCCGCGATCCGCAAGCACCTGTCGGCCGGAGACCTCACCGTCGTCATCGTCACCAAGGACGCCGAGGGTCTCAAGAAGGCGCTCGTGGCCGATGAGTTCTCGCCGATCAAGTACGACGCGGAAAAACCTCAGGCTCTGCTCGACGAGGACAAGGTCATTGGAGCTCTGAAGCTCGGCATCCCGGCGGACAGGGTCAAGATCACACGCGTTGAGGAGGTGTTCGCGAAATGAGGACGTAGGTGTCAGGACGTAGGTGGTAGGGATCGAGAGCCCCGACGTCCTTCGTCCTACGCCCTACGTCCTATGCGTCCCAGCATCGTCATCGTCGGCGGCGGCTTCGGCGGCCTCTCGGCAGCCAGGGGGTTGGCCCGGGCGCCGGCGGACGTGATCCTGGTCGACCGGCGCAACCACCATCTCTTCCAACCTCTCCTCTACCAGGTCGCCACCGCGGAGCTCTCCCCGGGCGACATCGCTTACCCGATTCGGTCGATTTTCCGCCGCCAGAAAAACACCACGGTTCTCATGGCGGACGTGCGCTCGGTGGATCTGGCGGCACGGCGGCTGGATCTGGCCGACGGGAGCGTCTCCTACGACTGCCTCATCCTGGCGACCGGCGCCAGCCACTCCTACTTCGGCCACGACGCCTGGGAGCCGTTCGCTCCGGGCTTGAAGAACCTCGACGATGCGCTGGAGATCCGCCGGCGCATCCTGCTCGCCTTCGAGCGGGCCGAACGAGAATCCGATCCGGAGCGACGCCGTGTTCTGCTGACCTTCGCCCTGGTCGGCGGCGGGCCGACGGGAGCGGAGCTGGCCGGAGCCATCGCCGAGATCTCCCGTCACGTGCTGGTCTCCGACTTTCGCTCGATCGATCCTCGCCAGGCGCGAATCCTCTTGATCGAGGCCGGGCCGCGGATCCTGCCCGCGTTTCCTCCCGACCTCGCCGAGCGGGCCGTCGAGACCCTCAACCGCCTGGGAGTCGAGATCTCCGTCGGCACGGCCGTGACGCGGATCGAGCCGGAACTGGTGGAGTTCGGCGGGAACCGTGTGGCGGCGGCCACGATCCTGTGGACCGCCGGCGTCGCCGCCTCGCCGCTGGCGAAATCTCTCGGTGTTCCTCTCGACCGCGCGGGCCGCGTTCTGGTCGAGCCCGACCTTTCGGTTCCCGGGCATCCCGAGGTCTTCGTCATCGGCGATCAGGCCTTCCTGGCCGAGGACGGCAAGCCGCTCCCCGGTGTGGCGCAGGTCGCCATCCAGCAGGGCCGGCACGCGGCGGCCAGTGTTCTCCAAAGGCTCGAAGGGAGGAAGGCAACGCCGTTTCATTACCGCGATCCCGGCAACCTCGCCGTGCTCGGGCGAGGAAACGCCATCTGCGACCTCGGCCGGGTCCACCTCTCCGGGCTGGCAGGCTGGCTGGTCTGGTGCTTCGTCCACATCCTGTACCTGATCGGCTTTCGAAATCGCTTTGTCGTGATGTTCGAATGGGCCTGGGCCTACGTCACCTGGCAGCGCGGCGCCCGGCTCATCACCGGCCCCCTGCCGCCGATGACGTGGCCCGCCGAGTCGGCCGGGCCGCAGCGCTAACAATATATATATTGTAGGACTGGCTTCAGCCGCGGTGGGCCAGCAGCCAGGCCCAGTTCCCCAGGACCGCGCCGGCCGCGGCGAGACGGAAGCGGAGACTGAAAGACGTCGGTTCGCGGAGAGGGCGGCCGGCGAGCGCCGCCATGCCGGCGGCCAGCCCGCCCAGCAGGAACGCGATCGCCCCGGCGGCCACCAGAGGATTGTCGCCCAGCGCCGAGGCCAGATGCAGTTGAGACAAAGCCACCACGGCATGCGTGGCGCCGCAGGTGGGACAGGGAAAACCCGTCAAGCTCCGGAAGAGGCAGGGCGGCGCCGCGTCGGCCGCCTCCGGCGCCAGGGGCATCAGCAGCAACAGCGCAGCGGCCACCGCCCCCCAGTAGAAGCCGAGCGCGCGGCCGGCCCTGTCTCTAACGGTGCCCATGCATGAAAATCGCGGCTCCGGCCAGGAGCACGACCACAACGATGCAGACACAGCAAAGGACGATCGGAATCAGAATCGCCGCGATCGCCTTGCCCGACGTGGTGTGATGCATCCGCTGAAGGCCCATGACCGCCACGATGATCCACCAGACCAGCGCGATGAGACCGCCCACCACGGGAACCGCCGCGGCGATGTAGGTCGCCTCGCTGTAAGCCACGGCCCGGAACGTGCCCTCGAATCCGGACCGCGAGTTGGTGAGCGCCCCGACGATCATGCAACAGACGTGGAGAACGGCGGCGCCCACGAAGAGGCCGATGAAGATGGCGATCGGCGACAGGATGGCGTGCGCGATGAAGCCGGCCCCCGCCAGGCGGCCCATGGGAAGCCGCTCGAGCCCCGGGAACCGCCGTCCCAGCATCCCCGGCATCAGGGGAGCGGCGATCAGGCCGGAGATCGCCTTCTGCAGCAGGAAAGCGATCCAGCAGGTGACCAGCCCGAAAATGAGCGGGGAGGCGAGATCCCCGCTCTCCCGCGCCCGGTTCCAGGCCTCCTGGGGGCGCGACAGGAAGAGTCCCCACGTGTCGAGAAAGGACTGAAAGAGCCCGCGCGATTCGCGGGCTTCCCAGGGAAGGGGATTGACCGCGGGAGGCTGTGGGGGCGGCGGCGTCCCGGGCGGAAGGGTCGACATCCTGCAACCTCCTTGACGGCCCGCGCACCGCGGGCGTGCTTTTGTTCAGGACCGGATTGGACGGGCTTTCGCGAAAGTTTAACAGGTTCGCCCGCCGACGCGTCGCCCGGGCCGCACGCTTACTCGGCCACCCCCTTCTCTTTCAAGATCTTCCACACCTTTTCCGGCGTGATCGGAATGTCGATGTGCTTGACGCCCAGATGGGAAAGCGCATCGACGACGGCGTTTGCGATCGCCGGAGGCGCGCCGACGGTCGCCGACTCCCCCACGCCCTTCGCGCCGAACGGATGGTGCGGCGAGGGGGTGACGGTCTTGTCGGTCTCCCACCGGGGAGTCTCCATCGCCGTCGGCAGGAGGTAGTCCATGAAGCTTCCGCCCTGCACGTTGCCGTTTTCGTCGTAGGAGATCTCTTCCAGAAGCGCCGGCGCCATCCCCATCGTCAGGCCGCCGTGGATCTGGCCGTCCACGATCATGGGATTGATGATGTTGCCGCAGTCGTCCACGGCGACGAACCGGCGGATCTTGACCTCGCCGGTGCCGCGGTCGATGTCCACGACGCAGATGTAGCTGCCGAAGGGGAAGGTCAGGTTCGGCGGATCGTAGTAGTCGACCGCCTCTAGACCCGCCTCCATCCCCTGCGGGTGGTTCGTGTAGGCGGCGAAGGCGATGTCCTGGATCGTCTTGAATTTCTGCGGCGCTCCCTTGACCGAGAACTTGCCGACCTCCCAGACGAGGTCTTCCTCGGAGACTTCGAGCAAGTGCGCGGCGATCTTCTTCGCCTTCTCGCGCACCTTGCGGGCCGCGATCGCCCCGGCGGCGCCGGCCGTCGGCGTCGAGCGGCTGGCGTAGGTGCCGAGGCCGTAGGGCGCGGTGTCGGTGTCCCCCTCCTCG
>DATFTF010000046.1:0-2155 GCA_035262245.1 Thermoanaerobaculia bacterium | reverse complement strand
CATTATTTGATTGGGGCGAACAAATTTCGTCGAGGCTCAATACGTTCCAGGCCAATGTTTCGATGAATCAATTCTTCAATCCCTCCAGTCTCAGCGTCCCAAATCGCCTCGGCACGTGGAAGTCCGGCGGATCGGCGAAGGTCGGCGACCAGGCCGAAAACTCGTCTGGATCGCCCCGGTCCACGCGGTAGAAATTGGCCCGCCACGCTCTCGGGATCTGCCCCTCGCACATCGGCGCCAGCGGAATCGAGAGAAGCGCGGACCAGCGGCCCTCCCGCCTCCGGACGCGGGCCGAGAGGCCGGGGCAGTTCCAGGCCGGGTCGGCGCGCATCGTGGCGCGCGTCAGGTCCGGGGATTCGACCCGGGCGTCGAAGAGGGCGCCCAGAGGATTGACCTCGAATTCGTAGTACGTGCGGGGAGGATCGTCGCAGGACAGGAAGATTTCGAAGACGTCCTCGGTCCAGAGAGGAGCGTCTCGGCCTCGGAGGGACGCGACAACGCCGTCGTCGCGGCCGTCGAATCGAGCGACCAGAGCTCCGGCGCGCAAGCCGACCCGCACGGAGGTGGCGAGGCGCGGCTTCGACCCCGAGCGGGCGTCTCGCAGAGGCACCGGCGAGACACTCGTCAGGCGCTGTGTTTGCGAGAGCGGCGCGACGAGCAGGGTAGGCGAAGCTGGGAAGTCGGTTTCTCGTTCCAAGACTCGGCCGTCGACCGGCGCGACTCTACCTCACTTGAGCTTCCACTGCCGCACCAGGTTGAAGCCGATGTAGAAGTCGTGCGCATTGACGCTGAAAGGGACCGAAGAGATGTACTGATCGACGGTCGTGGTGCGGACGTTGCCCACGGTGAAGGCGAAGCGGTGGTTGGGCACGGTCTTCTCGATGGCGCAGATCCAGCCCACGCCCTGCGAATCGGCGCGGCCCAGTCGTGGATAGACCTCTCCCTGGACGTTGACTGAGCGCAGCACGCGGATCGAGACGGCGGCCGGGATGGAGAACAGATCCTTATAGGACTGCTTGGGCGTCGAGAAGGGCTGTCCCGACGTCTCGGACACGTAGGTGGGAACGAGCGTGAAGCGCGCCCGGTCCGCGAGCATGTAGGAGACAACGGCCTGGGCGAAGAACCCGTTGCGGCTGTAGTCCGAGCTGGTCTGGCCCGGGGCCGGCTGGTCCAGGTTCTTTTCCGTGCGCAGGTCGGCGCCGGCTCGGACGGCGGCATGGAAGGGACCCTGAAACGGCAACTGATACTTGGCGGAAAACTCGTAGACGTCGAGATTGGAAGAGCGGTAGAAGCCGACGTCCAGGCCGTGGATCGGCGCATACCAGAGGCCGATGCCGATGTCGGCTCCCGAGTCGAAGGAAAAGAGGGAGTGAATGTCGCTGTCCTGAAGCGCCTGAGAGAAACGGTGCGTGAAGAGAAGGGACAGCGTGCCTTCCCGCGGCACGTCGGCCGAGGGGAGGTTGATGATCACCGATCCCTCGGGCGGCTTCGGCGGCGGCGCGGGCTCCGCCGGCTCCGGCGCCTGCGGCGTCTGCTGGGGCTGTGCCGCCTGCTGCGCTGTCAGCGCCGCGCACCCGAACACCACTGTCGCCGTCAACAGAACGATTGGGCCGATTCCCGTCTTTGTCACGCGCATCGTGTCCTCCCATTCCCCGGGCGCGCGAGTATAAGCATCCGCGCGCCGAGAGGCTCGCTGACTTACGAAATCTTGAATCGGACGGCGGCCGAGAGCCTTGCCTACATCCGCACGAGGCCCGCGCCCCAGTGAAGCCCCGCTCCCAGGGCGGTGAAGCAGATCAGGTCGCCCGGCCGCACCCGCCCCGCCGCCTTGGCTTCGTGGAAGACCAGGGGGAGCGTCGCCGCGGTCGTGTTTCCGTAGACCTGGATGTTGTTGAAGACCTTTTCGTCCGACAGCCCGAGCGCTTTCTGGACCGCCTCGTTGATCCTCAGATTCGCCTGGTGCATCAGCAGCAGCGAGAGATCGTCCAACGTCAGGCCGTAGCGCTCGAGCACATCGCGAACGACCCGGGGCATCGCGGTGGTGGCGAGGCGGAAGACCTGCCGGCCTTCCACCACGGGGATCTGGCCATTTTCCGCGAACATCTGAGGAGAAAAGTAGGGGAACGAGGCCGAGCCGCCTCCCGGGACGTAGAGC
>DATFTF010000045.1:0-2534 GCA_035262245.1 Thermoanaerobaculia bacterium | reverse complement strand
CGGCGCAAGGCGGCCTGCCGGGCTTGCCCGAGAACCACGCCGTAATTCCGCGCGGCGTCGGCGGCCCGATCCTCCTCGTGCAGGTTCGGCTGCAGCAGAGCGACGGAAATTTCCGGCGAGAGCTTCGAAGGACCGGAGAGGCGGGCGGCGCCGAGCGCTCCCAGCGCGAGGACCCACAGCGCGGCCGCCGCGAGCGGGGCGAGACGGCGGCCAACGGCCGAAGCAGCGACCAGGCAAGACACGACGAGCGCCGCGCCTCCGACGCCGTAGGCGCCCCACAGGCTGGCCGACTGGAGCCAGACCGGATGCCGGTAAAGGGCCGTCGCGGTCAGATTCCACGGAAAGCCGCCGTAGACGAAGGAGCGCGCGTGCTCGGTGGCCATCCAAAGCACCGGGACCGCCGCGAGTCTCCACGCCGATCGAGGGGGCGCGCAGGCCACGGCCGCCCAGCCGACAAGGGCGGGCCACTCGGCCAGGATGGCCGCGAGCAGAAAGAGGCAGACGAGACCCATGACGCCCTTCTGGCCTCCGTAATGGGTGACGACGTAGGCGATCCAGGGAATGGACGCGCACCAGAAGGCCAGCCCGAAGAGAAATCCGGAGACGAGGGCTCGGAATCGCGAGGTCTCCCGCCAGAGCGCCGCGATCCAGGGGACCGGCGCGAGCGGAAGAAGGATCGCCCATTCGAAGGGGGGAAAGGCCAGCGCGAGGAGGAGGCCCGAGAGGACGGCCGCCGCCGGAGAGAACCAGCCTCGATGCGGGACTTTCGAGGCGTTCATCGGATCTGTGCCCGGCGGCGGGCTGGGCGAATCAGGATCTCGCCCCCGTTCGCCTCACGCCTCACGGGAAACCAGGAGCGCCTCCTCCGCCCGGTACGACGAGCGGACGAACGGACCGGCGAAGACATGGCGGAACCCGAGGAGCTCTCCCGCTTCCCGGTAGCGGTCGAACACTTCCGGCGCGACGTACTCTTCGACCGGCAGATTCTCGCGGGACGGCCGCAGGTACTGACCGATCGTCACGATGTCGACCTGCGCGCGGCGCAGCCGCGTGAGCAGCTCGTGCACCTCGGTCTCTGTTTCTCCCAGGCCCAGCATGAAGCCGGACTTGGTGGTCAACGACGGCTCCAGCATCTTCGCCGCGGCGAGCAGACCAAGGGACCGCTCGAGGCTCGCCCCGCGCCGCGCGCGCGAATACAAGCGGGGCACCGTCTCCACGTTGTGGTTGAAGACGTCCGGGCGCGCGTCCACCACGACGCGCAACGAGTCGAAGCGCCCCCGGAAATCGGGCGTGAGGACTTCCAGACCGGCCCGCGGAGCGGCCGCGCGCACGGCGGCCAGCGTGGCGGCAAAATGGCCGGCGCCGCCGTCGGGCAGGTCGTCTCGGTCGACGGAGGTCAGAACGACGTAGTCCAGACGCATCGTCCGGACCGCCGCGGCGACGCGGGCCGGCTCCAGAGGATCCGCCGGCGCGGGTCGTCCGGTCGCGATGTCGCAGAAGCCGCAGGCCCGTGTGCACACGTCACCCAGCAGGAGGAACGTGGCCGTGCCCCGGGCGAAGCACTCTCCTCGATTGGGGCAGCGCGCCTCCTCGCAGACGGTCGAGAGACGGTTTTGCCGCATCACGCTCTTGACTTCATGGAGATCGGCCAGACGCAACCGCCGCTCGCGGATCCACGGCGGGGGCCGGCGATCGATCGGGCTCACTTCCCGGCCGGCGCGATCCACGTCTTCACCTTCTCCTCGCGCGTGAGCCGTTCGGAGGCCCGTTCCGCGTCGGCGCGGGAGCGGTACGGACCGACTCGAACACGGTAGACACTCCCCTTGGGGCCCTCGACCGTCTCGACACGGGCGTGGTATCCACGGTGGACGAGCTTGTCGCGCCGCGTCCGCGCCTCGCGCTCCGAGGTGACCGAGGTCACCTGAACCCAGAACTCGCCCGCCTCGGCCGCCGCCGGCGACGCAGCTCGCGGCGGGGGCGAGCGAACCGCCTGCCGCGAAGGGGTCGGTTCGCTTTCGGACCCGTCCTCGAAGAACTGGATCGTCGGTTTGCCGGTGGGCTCCTTGCCCAGGACAGGCTTGGGAAACGGGGGAATCGGCGAGGAGGAGGGCGGACGGATCGCGGTCGGCGACGGCGCCAGCGCGGCGATCCGCGCCGGTTCCGTCGGCGAGGGCGTGGCCGCCGCGGCCTCGGTCGCGGGCCTGGCCTGCTCGCGGCCCGCCATCCCGGTCAGGAGGCCGAGGAAATACGCCGCGCCCAGCGCCAGGAGGAGGCCGATGAACAGGACCATCGCCTGCCGCACGGTGAACGAGAGCTGATAGTGGGTCGGCGGCTCGGGCACACGGGAAGTCTAAACGAGGAGGTAGAAGGAAGGACGTAGGACGTAGGGTCTCTTCCCTACCACCCTCCTCCCACGTCCTTCGTCCTCACTTCGGCAAAAACGACTTCATCAGCTCGATGGGGAGCGGGAAGACGATCGTCGAGTTTTTCTCGTTGGCGATCTCGGTCAGGGTCTGGAGATAGCGCAGCTGCAG
>DATFTF010000044.1:0-2151 GCA_035262245.1 Thermoanaerobaculia bacterium | reverse complement strand
CCGCATTGATGAGATCCGGATCGACCTCCGCTTCGGTCGGGTAGGGACCGACTCCGAGGATCCCGTTCTCCGACTGGAGGATGACCTCCATCCCCGCCGGAATGTGGTTGGCCACCAGAGTCGGCATGCCGATGCCGAGGTTGACCGTGTAGCCGTTGCGCAGCTCTCTCACCGCGCGGCGAATGATCCCTTCGCGATCGAGCATGAAAAGCTACTTCCGCACCGTGCGGCGCTCGATCCGCTTGGCTCGCGGCGCAACCACGACGCGGTGAACGAAGACTCCGGGCGTGTGCACGTTCTCCGGGTCGAGAGCGCCGACACCGACGAGCTCCTCGACCTCGGCGATCGTCACGCGGCCGGCGGTCGCCGCCGGCGGATTGAAGTTGCGGGCCGCTTTCCGGTAGACGAGATTGCCGAGCCGGTCTCCCTTCCAGGCGGCGACGAGAGAGAAGTCACCGACGATCCCGCGCTCCATGACGTACTCGCGCCCATCGATCTGCTTGGTCTCTTTGCCCTGGGCGACCAGAGTGCCGACGCCTGTCGGCGTATAGAAGGCGGGGATGCCCGCGCCCCCGGCGCGCATCCGTTCCGCCAGGGTACCCTGGGGGACGAGCTCGACTTCGAGCTCTCCCGACAAGAACTGGCGCTCGAACTCCGCGTTCTCGCCGACGTAGGAAGAAACCATTTTTCGAATCTGCCGGGTCTGAAGAAGAAGGCCCAGCCCCCAGTCATCGACGCCGCAGTTGTTGGAGACGACCGTCAGGTCCTTGGACCCTTTGCGGACCAGCGCGGCGATCAGGTTCTCGGGAATGCCGCAGAGGCCGAAGCCGCCGACGACCAGCGTCGCGCCGTCGAGGACGTCTCGAATCGCGTCATCGGCGGACGGTACGGTCTTGTCGATCACTACCTTCGATAATACCCGAGCCTTTCGCCCCGGGCCTCAAGCAGCTGCTCGAGCCACGACCAGGAACTCGACGACGCTCAGGTCCTCCGATGCACCAGGGAGCGCCGAAAGCCGGGCGAGCTTCTCCAGGCCAGCGGGAGACGCGGTCAGCCGAAGGCAGTCAATCGATTCCACTCGATAGCTCGCCGCTTCGAAGAGATCGACGACGGTTCGGCGCGTGAAGAAACGCAGATGCGTACCGGAAAGAATCGAATAGGGAATGTAGTCGAAATGCCCGGCGAGAAGATCCGCGAGGATCGACCAGTGGCCGACATTCGGAAGAGAGGCCACCACCACGCCTTTCTCCGTCAACCAGGGCCTCACGCGCTCGAGAGCGGCGGCAGGGTCGGCCAGATGCTCGAGGACGTCGCCAAAGAAGACGGCGTCAAAGGCGGCCGCGAACTCTTCGCGGACCCTTTCGAGAGGACATGGGAGTACGAGGTCGTAGACCCGCTCGGCTTGAGCGGCGTCCGCCTCGTTCGGTTCGACTCCCACGATGCGCGTCACGCCCGCAAGTCGCAGCGACGCCGCGGTGGCTCCCCGGGAACAGCCGACGTCCAGAACTGCGCGGGCGCCCGGCGGCAGCTTCGCGACGAGATCGGCGCGAGGCTGAGCGTCCATCTCACCGTACCGATGCAGATAAGAGCCGGGGTCGATCTCCACGCCGCTTCCTCGGCGGCAGACCTCCTCGACCGCCCGTTCGAGCGCGAGCGAGGGGTCGAGCCCGGCCAACGCGCTCCGCCGAATCGCGAACACGGCGGAACGCGGAGCCACCGCGCGCCGGCGCGCCGGGTTTCCGGCAGCGAGCGCGGCAACGCCTTCCTCCAGCTGCGAAGGCGTCTGGTAGGAAAAGGGCGGCGCTCCCCGCGCCTCTTCGCACCAGGGTTCGTTGGAAACTGGCAGCATGACGTCCGCGCGCCCGCTCGAGAGGCCGCCGAGCAATCGCCGCGCCGCCTCCGGCGCGAGGAAGGCCTCCGGATCCGCCAGAACAAGGACAAACGGGGCGTCGCCTCCGGCGTCCGCGACCAGGGGCGGCCGGTTCCAGCACGCCGTTCGCACGGCGGCAGGCAGCGGCCGCGCGTATCGCTCCACCAGCCTTCGGGACCACGCTGCCTCTCCTGGGAAACGGGCTTTGCCGCCCAGGATCAGATCGAAATCGGGAAACCTCAGACGGCCTCGACGAGCATCGCCGTCGCTTCGCCCCCTCC
>DATFTF010000043.1:0-5474 GCA_035262245.1 Thermoanaerobaculia bacterium | reverse complement strand
AGATGCTCGGGCGCATGGTCGCCTGGATGGTTCGCCCTCCTTACGACGTTCCTGAGCTGGTGCGCCAGATGGTCCGGGTCGGCTGGGACTCGATCCCGGTGGTCTTGCTGACCACGCTCTTCACCGGAATGGTCCTGGCGCTGCAGACCTTCAACGGCTTCGCGCGGTTCCATGCCGAGAACCTCGTGGGCAGCGTCGTGGCGCTGTCGCTGACCCGCGAGCTCTCGCCGGTCCTGGTGGCGCTGATGGTGACCGGCCGCGTCGGCAGCGCCATGGCCGCGGAGCTCGGATCGATGCGCGTGACCGAGCAGATCGACGCCCTGACCGCGTTGGGCGCCGAGCCCGTGCAATATCTGGTCGTGCCCCGGGTGACCGCTGCGGTTCTGATGATGCCGCTCCTGGTCGTTGTCGGAGACGCCGTCGGGATGTACGGGGGTTATCTGGTCGCCGTGCAGCTCCTGGGCGCCAACCCGGTGTCCTACGTCGACAACTCGTTCCAGTTTCTCCACGTGAAGGAGGACGTGGTCTCCGGGCTGATCAAGGCCGGGGTCTTTGGCCTGATCTTCGCCCTGATCGCCTGCGTGCGCGGCTACTACACGACCGGAGGCGCCGAGGGCGTCGGACGGGCTACCACGCGCGCGGTGGTCTCCGGGAGCCTGTCGGTTCTGGTCGCCGATTTCTTTCTAACCAAGCTCCTGTACTGACCCATGAGCACCCGGACCAATCGCGATTCTCCCGCCGCTTCGCCCGGGTCCGCGCCGAAGCTCGAGGTGCGGGATCTGCACAAGACCTTCGGCGACAAGGTGGTCTTAGACGGCGTTTCCTTCGCGCTCCAGCCGGGCGAATCGCTGGTCGTGGTCGGGCCCTCGGGCACCGGCAAGAGCGTGCTCTTGAAACACCTGATCGGCCTTCTGCGTCCGGACTCGGGCAATGTCCTGGTGGACGGCCAGGACCTCTGGGCCCTCGACGCCGTGGCGCAGGGCGAAGTTCGCAAGAAGTTCGGGATGTCGTTCCAGGAGGGCGCTCTCTTCGACTCGATGTCCGTCTTCGACAACGTGGCCTTCCCCCTGCGGCGCTCCGGGCGTCCGCCGGCGCAGGTTCGGGCCAGAGTCAAGGAATGCCTGGAGATCGTGCACCTGCCCGACGTGACCGACAAGCGTCCGGCGGAGCTGTCGGGCGGCATGCGCCGGCGCGTCGGGTTCGCACGGGCGATCGCTCATGAGCCGCAGATCCTCCTCTTCGACGAGCCCAACACCGGGCTCGATCCCATCATGACCGACGTCATCGACGACTCGATCCTCGAGATGCGGCAGCGCCTCCGCGCTACGATCGTGACGATCACCCATCACATGCCGAGCGCGCAGAAGGTGGGAGATCGGGTAGCCTTGCTCTTTGGGGGCAAGATCCTGTACGAGGCCTCGCCGGACGAGTTCCTGCGGTCCGACGATCCCGCGGTGAAGCAATTCGTGGAAGGGAAGGCGGAGGGGCCTCTGACGGTGGACGACGACGGCATGCGCCGCCCGCCGTCCGATGAGGGCGGAACGCGGCCGGGTCCTCCGCGCGCCTCGAAGGACAGAAAAGGGAACAAGGGCTGAAGGAGGAGGTATGAACGCTGCGGCGAAGGTCGGCGCTTTCTTCGTGATCGCTCTGATCCTGGCGGGCCTCCTGGTCTGGCGGATCGAGGATCTCCGCCTCGGCCGCGGCAAGCAGCAGCGCATCTCTGTCGCGTTCAAGGACGTGGCCGGCCTGGACGCCAAGTCCACGGTCCGCGTGGCTGGCGTACGAGTCGGCAAGGTCGCCAAGATCCGGATCGACCGGGCCACCGGCCGGGCCATCGTCGATATGGACATCGGCGGCGACGTCGATCTGCGTCAGGGCGCCTCGGCCTCCGTCGCCAATCTGGGCCTGCTCGGCGAGAAATACGTGGAGCTCGTCCCCGGGCCGGTCGGCGCTCCGCCGCTGCCGGAAGGTGCGATCCTCCAGGGCGACGTGCCCGTCACCTTCGACCAGATCACGCGCCTGGCGCGCGACATCGAGGTGGACATCAAAGGCATCAGCTCCAACCTGAACCAGTCGCTGGGCGGTCCGCAGGGCGAGGAGCGCCTGCGCAACATCGTGGAGAACGTGCGCGTGATCACCGACGACCTGCGGGTCATGGTCGCGAGCAACCGCACCAATGTGGATTCGACGCTCTCCAATTTCAAGGAGTTTTCCGGCGTGCTCGTGCAGCTGGTCGACCGTCTGGATCAGCTCGTCGCGGCCAACCAGGCCAACGTGACGCAGGGGATCGCCAACATCCGGGAGATCAGCCAGAAGCTGGAGACGACCGCGGACAATCTGAACGACATAACCGGACGGATCCGCGAGGGGAAGGGGACGGTCGGCAAGTTGATCGAGAGCGACGAGACGCACAAGAACCTGAACGACGCGCTCGTGGCGGTGAAGGAAGGGGTGGGGACCCTCAACAAGACACTCGGGACGGTCAGCAAGATCAAGCTCGACCTGGGGCTCGATTCGGAGTTTCTGACGCGCTTCAACAAGGCGAAGGGGTACATGACGCTCGACATCAACCCCGCGGAATCGCCGCGCTTCTACCGCCTGGAGGTCGCGAGCCAACCCTTCGGGCAGCGGACCCAGGACGTCACCACCTACCAGGTCACCTTCCCGGACGGGCATATCGAGAATTACATCGTCGACAAGCAGGAGTACAAGTACAACCTGGCCTTCTCGGCCGAGTTTGGATGGCGCTGGAAAGACTTCGCGCTGCGCGCCGGTCTGATCGAAGGGACGGGCGGATTCGGGATCGATTACGCGATCCTGAAAAACCGGCTGCGCTTCTCCGGGCAGGTGTGGGACTTCAACCGGCCCGACCTGACCGCGCACGCCAAGGTCTCGACGCGCTACTACTTCTCTCCCTCGGTCTTCGCCGCAGCCGGGTGGGACGACTTCCTGAACCATTCGAAGGCCGCCGATTCCGTTTTCGTCGGAGCGGGCGTGCGCTGGACCGACGACGACCTCAAGTACTTGTTCGGGTCGATACCGATCAGGCCATGAGCGATGTCGGGAAACGGGAAACGTGAAACGGGAAACGAGCGGCAGGCGACACTAGATAGGGCGATTCGGTAAAGGCGGTTCGTTTCCCCTTTTCCGTTTCCCGTTTTACGATCCTCTCGTGCGCTCCAAAGTCACCACCGTCTTCGCCTGCCAGTCCTGCGGCGCTGCGTCCCCGAAGTGGCTGGGGCGCTGTCCGGACTGCGGCGAGTGGAACAGCTACGTGGAAGAGGTGCGCGGGGAGCGTCCGCCCGCTCGGGCGAGCCCGGCGGCCTCTCCGATCGGACAGGTCGAGTCCACGGCGCAGGAGCGGATTTCGACCGAGCTTCCTGGATTCGATCGCGTCCTCGGCGGCGGTTTGGTGGCCGGATCACTCGTGCTACTGGGCGGCGAGCCGGGGATCGGCAAGTCCACTCTCCTCCTCCAGGCCGCGCGGGCCGTGGCGGAGCGCACGGGCGAGGTCCTGTACGCAACCGGGGAAGAATCGGCATCCCAGGTCAGGCTGCGCGCCGACCGCCTGGCGATCCGCTCCGAGCGACTGCTGGTTCTGGCGGAGACGGAAGTCTCCCGAATCGTGGCCGAGGCGGAGGCTCGCCGGCCGGCCCTGATGGTGATCGACTCGATCCAGGCGGTCAGCGACTCCGCCCTCGGTTCGGCGGCGGGAACCGTTTCGCAGGTTCGCGAGTCTGCGGCTGCGCTCCAGCGCTACGCAAAGACCCGGGCAGTTCCGGTGGTCCTCATCGGGCATGTGACCAAGGACGGGAGTCTCGCCGGGCCCAAATCCCTGGAGCATTTGGTCGACGCGGTCATCGCCATCGAAGGAGAGCGCGCGTCGAGCCGTCGTTTGGTGAAGGCCAGCAAGAATCGTTTCGGGCCCGTCGACGAGCTCGCGCTCTATGAGATGACGGGCGAGGGGCTGGCCGAGGTGGCCAATCCCTCCGCCCTGCTCCTGGCCGAGCGGCGCAAGGGCCTGCCCGGAAGCGCGGTCACCGCGGCGCGCGAGGGTTCGCGTTGTCTTCTGGTCGAGATCCAGGCCCTCATCGGACCGGCCGCCGCCGGCTCGCCGCGCCGCGTGGCGGTCGGCCTCGACGCGAACCGGCTGGCCCTGCTCCTGGCCGTCCTCGAAGGAGCCGGGCTACCACTGGCAACCCGGGAGATCTTCGTGTCGTGCGCCGGAGGGCTCGACGTGCGGGAGCCGGCCGCGGACCTGGCGATCGTGGCCGCTCTGGCCTCTTCTGCCCGAGGCCGACCTCTTGCCGAGGGGGCGGTCTTTTTCGGGGAGATCGGACTGCTCGGGGAAGTCCGCGTCGTCGCCGCCGCGGTGGCCCGTCTCAAGGAGGCGGCCGCCCTCGGCTTTGCCAGCGCGTATCTTCCCGCCGGCAACGCCGGGGAGGCGGCCGGCTTCGCGGATCTCGCCGCCCGGCCGGTCGACCGCGTGGGAGACTTTCTCCGCGAGCTCTTCGGCAACCCCGGCAGAGCCCGCTGACCGCGGGCTCCGTCGTGCCGGGCGCTTAGATTTCCTCGTCGAGGATGAGCGCCAGGCGCAGAGGCGCCGGGCCGAGCTCCTCGGGCGGAAAAGGGGTCACCAGGGTGACGCCCTCTCTCCCACGCGCCTGAAAGCGCGCCTGCTCCGGCTCGGAGAGACGCCGCTCGGTCACGCGGTAGCGGCGAAGCCCGAATGGAGTTCGCATTTCGACGGCGTCGCCGATGTGCAGCCGCGCAACGCGACTTCCGTCCGCGCCGTGGGAGACCACGATCAGGGCATGGGACAGGCTCTGGCCGACGCCCGGCAGCGGCGTGCTGGGGACGTGGCCGGGTCCCCGGGCCAGCGTCGCATTGCTCACGCCTTCGAAAACCGGCGAATCGAGTCCGACGCGCGGGGCGATGACCCTGCCCACCAGGTCCCCCTCCTCCAGGGGCGCGAAGACGACCGGAGATGAGGACAGAGGTCGCCGGGTGAGCTCCGTGTACATGGCCTGCCCCACCGCGGCCGCAGCGAGGATTCCGCAGGCCAGGAGGATGGCGGTCATTGCCCGGCCGAGTCTCCACGACAGGATGGTGTTCATGTTGTCCTCGCCGGGAGGTTACCGGCCCGCGGTGGGCGGGCCGGACTCCCGATTTCGGGTTCTAGCGAGCCTTCCTCGAAAGAAACACTCCAGAGAGCGCCAGGGCCAATCCGGCCACGGCGAGACTCGGGGCGGAGGAACCGGTTCGGGGCAGGGTAGTTGTCTGCGAAGGGGCGGTCTGTGGAGAGGCGGGCTCGGCGGGTGCGTTGGCGGGGCTCTGCGGAGACGGGGACGCCGAGTAAGCCGTCGGCGGGGGCGCGGGGGCCGCCGCGGTGGACGAGCCGCTGTAGGAGCTCGTGGCCGACGACGTCCGGGCGGCGGCGGTCTCCGCCGTGGTCGTGATGTTGATCTGCTTGC
>DATFTF010000042.1:0-8738 GCA_035262245.1 Thermoanaerobaculia bacterium | reverse complement strand
TGGGCGCAGCTTCCGGAATTGAAGTTCCCCTCGGATCTCGATCGCGCTCGCTTCCAGCACAACCTGGGCGTGTTCTTCGGCACGGAGGGGCCGGCGGCCGATCTCTCCCGCGCGCGAACCGCGTTCGAAGCCGCGCTCGAGTATTTCAGCGTCCACGACGAAGGGGGCTGGCGGGCCCGCACGCTCCACAACTTCGCCACTGCGCTTTCCAATCTCGGTCAGTCCCGCGCGGAGCTCCAAGAGTCCGTGGCTCTCTTCGAGGCCGCGCTGGCCTGGCGCAACGAAGAGCGCGCCGTCGCTCGCGGCGTCACCCGCCACAATATGGGTATTGTATGGCGGCGGCTGGCCAAGAAGGACCCCGCGCACGCCATCGAGCATCTCGAGGCCAGCGCTTCCTCGCTGCGCGAAGCGATCGAGATTCGCGAGACGCACGGACTGCCCGAAGGCCGCGCGCTCTCCCTTTTCCATCTCGGCCTGACGCTGGAGGCCGCCGGGCGGGACTCCGACGCGCGCGCCTCGTTCGAATCCGCCGCCTCCGAGCTCGACCGCCTGGGCAAGACCGAATCCGCCACCATCTCGCGAAGCCAGATCCGGCGCTACGAGTAGGAGCGAGCACCGACGCCGCCGCGGCCGGCGGTGGGTTTGAGTCGCCGATATTGCTCTGCGCGCTGGGGTTGGCCTACGACCGGGCGCCTTCCGAGACGGGCCGTATAATCTAAGAAAAAACGCGAGGCCCCATGCGCAGCAAGAGGGGCCGGATGCCTGGCGCGAAGCCCGCCGCGGGCGCGGGCCTGGGGTCAGTCCTTCGGCGCTCCGGAATCGTCGGGTGTCTTTTCCTCCTCGTCTTCGGGGCGGCGGACGTCCTGCCGCGGGCCGGCGGCGATGCGATCACGCGCGAGGGAACGCTGCAGATCTTAGTCGCCGACGATTTCCCCGGAGGCTCCAGCCGCCTCCTCTACGACCTGATCGGCGACGACGGCTCCCGAACCTCCCTGCAGTTTGTGTCCGTCCCGCCCGGTCTGAAATCCGGCATGCGCCTGCGGGTCGCCGGCGTGGTTCAGGGAGCCGCGATTCGCGTGGACGCGGCGGAGATCCTCGCCCCGGCTCCCGGTCCCGTGGCCGCGGCGGCCAACAACACCTCGGTGATCGTCATCCTGATCAAGTACGCCGACACGACGACCGAGCCCTACACGGTGGCGCAGACGCAGAGCGTCGTCTTCACCGCGAGCAACAGCGTCGCCAGCTACTATCAGGAGAACTCCTTCGGCCAGCAGACCCTCTCGGGGATCGTCACCAACTGGCTGACCGCGAGCTTCAACAAGCCTTCCACCTGCGACTACTCGAGCGTCGCCACCGAGGCGGAGCGGCTGGCGCAGCTGGCGGGATACAACCCTTCCTCCTACCAGGACCACGTCTACGTCTTCCCCGCTCTCCCGGGATGCGGCTGGTCGGGATTGGGAGGCGGCGGCCAGGCCTGGATCAATCAATCGTTGAGCCTGCTGGTGGTGGGTCACGAGCTGGGACACTGCTTCGGACTCGGCCACGCCAACTCGCTCGACTGCGGAACAAGCATCATCGGCGGACCCTGCACCCGTTCCGAGTACGGCGACCCCTACGAAATCATGGGCAATCAGCGCGCGATGCACTTCTCCGCCGAACATAAGGTGGACCTGGCGTATCTGCCGCCGAGCTCGGTGGTGACGCACTCCTCCGGCACGGCGACCTACACGCTCTCGCCGATCGAGTCGCCGGGCGGAGCGACCTACGTGGTCAAAGTCGTGGGATCGGGCCGAACTTACTGGATCGAGCACCGCGAGGCGGTCGGATTCGATTCCGCGCTTTCGGGCAACACCAACATGCTGAACGGCGCCTGGATCCACCTGACCTGGCCCAACGACTACAGCTGTTTCACCTGCGCCCTGGACATGACGCCGGCGACCTCCGGGTTCACCGACGGCGCCCTGGATGTCGGCAGCACGTTCACGGACGCCTTGAGCGGGGTCACGATTTCCGCGATCGGAAAAGTCGGCAGCGCCGTGCAGGTCCGGGTCTCTCTGGGACCGCCCTCCACCGCCACGCCGACTTCGACGCCGACCTCGACGGCGACCCGAACCCCGACCGCGTCGCGAACTCCCACGCCCACTCCCACCGGACCGCCGCCGTCCAATCGCTTCTACACGCTCGCGCCCTGCCGTCTCATCGACACGCGCGGGCCTTCGGGCCCCATGGGAGCTCCCGGCATTTCTTCACACAAGACGCGCCTCTTCACCGTCACGGGCGCCTGCGGCATCCCGGCCACGGCACGCGCCGTGTCGGTCAACATCACCGTCACCGGCTCCACCGCCGCGGGAGATCTCCGCATCTATGCCGCCGGCGCGGCCCCCCCGGCGGCGTCCACGATCAACTACAGGGCAGGCCAGACGCGCGCCAACAACACGGTCGTCGCTCTTGGCGCGGGCGTCCTGGCCGTCTATTCCGATCAGCCCTCGGGAACGACTCAGCTCGTCGTGGACGTCAACGGTTACTTTCAGTAGGGAGGGGAGCGCGGTTTGAGAACATTTCGGCTCGTCTGCGCGGCCCTGATCGCGCTCTCGACCGGAGCGATTCCGGCGGCGCCCCAGGAGGCTTCGACCCGCGGCGGCGGGCCCCGCGCCGGTTCGGGCCGCGACGTCCGATACGGCTCGGGCGGTTCTCGTTCCAGCTCGACGGCGTCCGCCAGGCGAACGCCGGCCCGGGTCCTCTCCAACTGCACCGCAGGCGTCGTCTCCTACGACATCGTGTACGTGCGCGCGCCGCGCTACGGCGACACGACCAACAGCACCTGGCCCGAGGTCACCACTCCCATGGAGCCGGATCCCGGGGCCGACCTGCGCCTCCTGCATCCCAACTGCACCGAAGAGGTCCTGTTTCCCCTTCCGGCGCATCAATCGATCGTCGACGCCCCGATCGGCAACGGCGCAGCCTCCGATCCAAACGTGTCCTTCGACGCCAAGTCGGTCGTCTTCACCTACTACCACGACCAGACCGACATCAACACACAGAGAGGCCACAGCTACCTCGGCGCGGACATCTACCGGCTCGATCTCGCGACGCGCCAGGTCGTCCGTTTGACGCACCAGGAGTTCACGCCCAACACCGGAAACGGAGCCGACTTCTCCAACTGCGGTCAGGCCGGGCAAGGCCAGAATTGTCCGCGCATCGGCGTCTTCAACATCGGGCCGGCCTTCGTCGCACGCGCCGACCCGGCTCGGCCGAGCATCGTCTTCACCTCCACGCGCAACGGATTTCTGCCCCCCAAGCCGTTCGGCAACGGCGGCCATGTCCTCCAGCTCTTCACCATGGATTGGGACGGCGCCAACGTCGAGCAGATCGGTTACCTGAACGTGGCTCGGGCGCTGCATCCGTTCCAGCTCGCCGACGGGCGGCTGCTCTTCACGAGCTGGGAAAACCAGGGCCTGCGCGACGACCGCCAGTTCAACCTCTGGTTCATCAATCCCGACGGGACGAAGTGGGCCTCGGCCTCCGGATTCGGGGAGATCGCGACCGCTCACCACTTCGCGACACAGATGAGCAACGGCGACATCGCCGTCGTCCGCTATTACAACTTCAACAACAACGGCTTCGGCGACCTCGTCCGCTATCCCCTCGATCCTCCGGGGCCGGATTTCCGGCCCATCAACGACCCTGGGACGTACATGCCCTTCCAGCGGCCGGGCCAGATCGACCTGACCAACTGGGCTTCCAACCCCTACGACCTGGCGGGGGACGGGCCCGCGCCGTGCGAGCCGGGCGGAGACATGTACGTGGAGGGAGGCTCCAGCTGCCCGAGCGGAAACGCCAACCGCGTGGGGAAGGTCACGCATCCCGCCGCGGCTCCGGGCGGGGCGATGTTGCTCGTCTACACCAAAGGTCCCGCCAATCACAACGGGATCTCCGTCGGCAACGGCGTCGATTACCCCTTCTACGACGGCGGCCTCTATCTGATGCCGGCCGCCGCGGCGTCCTCCGGCTCGACGGATCCGGCGCAGCTCGTCAAGATCGTCAACGACCCGAGCTACAACGAGCAGTGGCCGCGGCCGGTCGTGCCCTACTCGGCGATTTTTCCAGGCAAGACGCAGCCGGTGGTCATACCCGATTACGCCAACGCCGGCGATTCGGAGCACGGCCTGCCTCCCAACACACCGTTCGGATTGATCGGCACGTCTTCGCTCATCTGGCGCGACACCAACCCGCGTCCGGGAGCGTACGGCGGCGATCCCGATCCCTTGAACGCCTCGCACGAGTTTCTCTACGCCTGGATCCACCAGGGGCCGGACGCCGGGATTTACGCCGACTCGGATATCTGGGCCATTCGTCTCCTCGCCCTCTTTCCCTCCACCGACCGGCGCTATCCCAACGACGGCCCGCGCTTTTCCAACCACGCCTCCGAGCGCATGCGGATTCTGGGCGAGATTCCGGTGCAGCACCCGGGCGTGATCGACGGCAACGGCAACACCGACACGTCCTTTCTGGCGCGCGTGCCGGCCAACACTCCCTTCACGTTCCAGGCGCTGGACAGGAACGGCATGGTCGTCAACATGGCGCAGACCTGGCATCAGGTTCGGCCGGGGGAAGGGCGATACGACTGCGGCGGCTGCCACGCGCACACCAAGACGCCGCTGGCCTTCGAGACGACCGTCGCCGGACAGACCGGCGCGCCGGCCACGGATCTGTCGCTGCAGACGCTGCTCCTGAAGCTGACCCAGCTCTCCGGCAGCCCGGGCACGGTCACCGTGCCGTCGCCCTCGGTCACCGTCGAGTACTTCCGCGATGTCGCCCCGATCCTGGCCGCGAAGTGCGCCGGCTGCCACACCAACGACACGGCCGACGGCAAGTTGAACCTCCACGCCGACGCGACGCCGGTCAACTGCGGCGCAGAGACCTGGCCCGGGACGTACTACCGCCTGGCCGTCGACGACAACTTCGACACCAGCCCCGGCTGCGCGTTCGGTCTGGGCACGCCCGCGGGGACGCCCTCGTTCTTTCTGGGACCGCAGGTGACGCGCTACATTCGCGGATTTCAGTCGCGGCAGAGCCTGCTGATCTGGAAAGTCTTCAACGCGCGGCTGGACGGGCGCGCCAACGCCGACCGTCCCGACGACATCGACTTCACGGCGAGCGCGACGCACGCGAGTCTCTTGAGCTGGGACGAGCGCGCAACACTCGCCCGCTGGGTGGATCTCGGAGCGCCGATCGACATCTGCTCCTGGCCAGGCCATCCCTGCTCCACTGCGACCTGGGGGTGGTTCGAAGACGACCTGCGGCCGACGCTGTGGGCCTCGCCCACGATCGGGCAAGCGCGCGCCGCTCCCGTCTCCGCGGTCACCGTCGCGGCCTTCGACCTGGAGTCGGGGCTGGCGGCGGGGACGCTCTCGGTCTCCTTCGACACGACGGTCGCCGGACGCCCCCCGGGAGCCAATTTCGCCGCGGGGATTTCGCCGGCCAATGGATCGACGGTCACCGTGCCGCTGGGCGGTCCCGTGGATCTGGCTTCCCTGGGCGCCACGATGACGGTGTCGATCCGGGACGTCGCGGGACACAATACAAAAATTGTTAGACGATTCTCGACCAGCGGGCCCAACCCCTCCTCCGTGTCTCCGGCCTCCGGCTCGCCCTACGGCGGGACACCGGTGACGATCACGGGAACCGGCTTCGTGCCCGGCGCTACGGTCGTCCTGGGCGGCGTGCCTCTGTCCGGCGCCGTGGTCGTCGACTCGGCGACCATCGTCGCGGCGACTCCGGCGCACGCGGCCGGCCCGGTCGACGTCGTGGTCACCAATCCCGACAGCTCGACCGGGACTCTGACTGGCGGGTACACCTACCTGCCGGCGACTCCGGCGCCCACCGTGACTGGCGTGTCTCCGACCTCCGGATCTTCAGCCGGAGGGACCCCCATCACCATCCACGGCTCGGGGTTCATCGCCGGAGCCACGGTGACGCTGGGCGGAGTCGCCGCGGCGTCGGTTCTCTTTGTCGACAGCGCGACGCTCACCGCGGTCACCGGGCCGCACGCTCCCGGGCTGGTCAACGTCACGGTCACCAACGTGGCCTCGCCTGCCGGCGGCAAGACTGCGGCCTACGATTACGTCGCCTCCTCGCTCGGCTACTTCACGGTCACGCCGTGCCGGATCGTCGATACGCGGGGCACGACCGGGCCGTTGGGCGGCCCCTGGCTGGCAGGCCACGTCCAACGCGCCTTCGTGCTGGCCGGTCATTGCGGCATTCCAGCGACGGCGCGGGCCGTTGCGGGAAACCTGACCGTGACTCAGCCCACCGCAGCGGGCGATCTGCGTGTCTTTGCCGGCGGAGCCCCGACGCCGCTGGTCTCCTCGGTGAACTACGGACTCGGGCAGACGCGTGCGAACAACGCGGTGGTGACTCTCGGCGCGGCCGGCGACATCTCCGTGCGCTGCGACCAGGCCTCGGGCACCGTGAATTTCCTCTTCGACGTCACCGGCTATTTCCAATAAGAAAACTCCGCGCGTCGATTCCTCGATTCCTCGGGCGCTCCGGGAGTCGCGTTGCTCCACTCTTGAAGCGGGGAATCCTCTTCGCGGCGCTTCTCGCGCTGGCGCTCGCGCCGGGCTGCCGGTCTCGACGGACAGGCGCATCCCGAACCGCCGACATCTGGGCCTTTCAGGCTTTCAACCTGGGAATTCGCGAGCCGCCGGCGGCGTCCCCAGCGCGCTGACGATCGCGGGGATTGCGCTCTACCTCCTCCTGAAGGCGGTCCGAGTCCGGCCGTCAGTGGCCCTAGCCGCGGGCGGAGTCGGCATCGTGGCCCTGCGCCTTGCGGCGATTGCCCGGAACTGGCAGCTGCCGGTCTTCCGATGGACCCGGTAGCGCGCGCGGCTCACTTCCTCTTCTCTTCGCCGCTCGGACGCTTCGGCAGGCCAGAAAGAAAGTCCTCGAGGAGGTGTTGGAATCTCTCGGGCTGATCGAGGAAGACCGCGTGGCCGGCGTCGGCCACCTTTTCCAGACGCGCGTCGGGTAGCCGGCTGGCCATCTGTTCCTGTGCGGCGAGAAGAGGTGACTCCGCTGACGCGATCACCAGAGTGGGTCGCGCAAACCGGCTGAGAGCAGGACGGCGGTCGACGGCGAAAAGGTCCGCCACGAGCATGGCCAGGCCGGTGCTGGTGGGCGTCCGCAGCGAGTCCGACACCAGGCGCTCGAGCTCGGCGGCCGGAGGGGACTTGTGAAAGAGCGAAGCCATCATGCCCTCGGAATACTCCTTCGGATGCGCGGCATAGACGCCCATCATGCGCAGGACGGTCTGGCTGAACTCGGGATGAAGGACGATCTCCTCAGGACCCGCGGAGACCGGACTGTCCACCAGCACGAGACCGGTCAGAGCCCCCACGCCGAACTGGTCCACGTAGGCCGCGACGTCCTGCACGCCCTGCGACCATCCGACCAGGACGGCGCCCGCCAGTCCGGCGCGCTCGCAAAGCTCCCGCAAGTCGCGGGCCCGGCGCTCCGGCGTATTTCCTTCAGCCGCCGTCTGCGACTCGCCCTGGGACCGCGGATCGATCACAACCACCCGGTGAGAGCGGGAGAACCACTCGGCCTGCTGACGCCAGACGTGGCAGGTCAACCGCCAGCCCGGGATGAAGACGAGGGGCGGAACCCCCTCGAGCGGGCCGAGGTCCTGATAGTGGAGCGTCACGCCATCGGAGGTCTTTAGTGTCCGATCCGCGGCCACGCGCCGATCCTCGGCGCGGCCGACGGGCGTAACAAGAAGGACGAACGAGGCAACGAGAGCCCTCATCGAGAGTCGCATCGTGGCTCTCCTGGACCGAGCTGCGCAGACCGTCCGTCGGACTGCGTCCCGTCGGGAAGAAGTGTATCGATGTTCCGCGGCGAACGCGGCGGACGCCCGTCCGTCGCCATTGGTCCTTCGCCCATCGTCCTTCGTCCTCCGCCGCTCGTCCTCCTCAAGCCCGAATCGGCCCGCCGGGAGGTCAGATCCGCAGCGGGCCGTGATACAAGCTGAATATTGTTATCGTCGCCGTTCTCTCATCGCCCTCCGTGCACCGGTTCAGCCCGGATCGCCAGCCGCTCGCCGGCCGCCGTCAGGGCCCGCCCGGTGATGACTCCGAAGTCGTTGATGTCCTGGGCCTGGGTCAAGAGATCCGTACCCGGCTCGACGAGCGAGTTCAGATCGATCATCCCGCCGTTCTCCCACAGGAACGCGCGGCACACGCCGCTTCCATCCGCGTTCTGGCAGGAGATTCCCACCACCTGGCGGAGGACGTTGATGCCCAGAGCTTCGCTGAAGAGATCACCCTCGAGGGTGCCCAGATCCCGCATGCCTCCTCCGCGCGTCCACAGGAACGCGTGGAGCTGCGGGTTGTCCGGGTCGGAGTCCTCGATGGGGGCAAACCCGGCGATGTCTCCTTCCAGGTTGATGGCCATCGGCGTGTTCCAGGAGAGATGCCCGAGGTTGCCGAGGTCCGTCGCGCTGCCCTTCTCCCAGAGAAGCGCATGGATCGCCGAGAATCGGCCGACCGCCTGGTCGCACTTGCCCGAGATGCCGACCACCTGGCCCCGGTCGTTGATCGCGGTGGCCGCGCTCGAAGTGTCTCCGGAGGGAATCGGCAGCTCTCGGACGGTGTCCCCGAACGACTCCCACACCACCGCGCGGAACTGCAGCACCTGCGGCGGCACGCACGTCGAATCGTGCACCGTGTTTTCGGCCC
>DATFTF010000041.1:0-8473 GCA_035262245.1 Thermoanaerobaculia bacterium | reverse complement strand
CTTTTCGGCACGCGCTTCGTGGCCACACGCGAATCGCAGGCCCCCGAGTTCTGGAAGCGGGCGATCGTGGAGGCAACGAGCGAGGGGACGGTCACGACGGATGTCCTCAGCGGCCTCTACGCACGGGCTCTGTCGAACCGGTTCGTGGCCGAGTACGAGGAGTCCGGCGCGCCGGTGCTTCCGGGCCTTCTGCAGTCGAACGCGGCGCAGGACATCTACCAGACCGCCGCCGCACGCGGACGGAGGGACTACTTTCCTCTGTGGGCCGGGCAATCGGCCGGGTTGATCCGCGACGTCCCCGCCGCCGGCGAAGTTCTGCGGTCGATCGTGGCGGAGGCCGAAGCCGCGATCGGGGGCCTTTGCCGCTAGCGGCCCGGCGCATGATCTCCTTCAAGGACCACTTCTCCGACGTCGCATCGGATTACGCCCGCTACCGCCCCCGCTATCCGGAGGAGCTCTTCGCGTTTCTGGCGTCCGCCTGCCCGCGGCATGAGCTGGCCTGGGATTGCGCCACCGGCAGCGGTCAGGCTGCCACGGGACTGGCCCGTTTCTTCGAGCGTGTGGTCGCCACGGACGCCTCGCCGCAGCAGATCGAGAACGCTCTGCCGGATCGGAAGATCGACTACCGGGTGGCGGCGGCGGAGGAATCCGGCCTTGCGGCTGCTTCGGTCGATCTGGTGACCGTGGCCCAGGCCCTTCACTGGCTCGATCTCGACCGGTTTTTCGCGGAGGTGCGGCGGGTTCTCGCTCCAGGCGGCATTCTCGCGGTCTGGAACTACTACTGGCTGCACGTCGATCCTAGGATCGACGCCGTGGTCCGCCGCTACCACGACGAGACGGTGGGACCCTGGTGGCCTCCCGAGCGGGCGCTCGTGGCCAGGGGCTACGCCTCGCTGCCGTTTCCCTTCGAGCCCGTCGCGTCTCCGCCGCTGTCGATCGAGGAGCGCTGGGATCTCGCGGCAATGGTCGGGTACCTGTCCACCTGGTCAGCGACTCGGCGCTTCCGCGAGTCCACGGGAGAGGAGCCGCTCGACATCGTGGCCCCCGATCTCCTTGCAGCATGGGGAGATCCCGCCGAGGTGAAAACCGTCCGATGGCCCCTGGAGATCCGGGTCGGGAGACGGTGAAGCAGGGATGTCCCGATGCGCTTATGATTGAAGTCGGCTCGACTCGAAAGTAGACAGCATGAGAATCTCGCTCGTCCGCAGCGGCGGCGTCGCCGGCATGCGGCTGGAAGCCAGCGTCGATACCGGTGTTCTTCCCCCGGACACCGCGCGGAAGTTTCACGCTCTGGTGGAGGAGGCGGATCTGCCGAGGCTGGCGGAGCCGACCATCAAGGTCAAGAGCGCGCCGGATCGTTTTCGATACACGCTGACGGTCGAAGACGGAGAGCGCAAACACTCCATCATCTTCGAGGAGCGTCGCGTTCCCGAGGCCGTGCAACCCCTCTTCGAGGCGGTCTGGGCGGGTTTGGGCACGGGCCCGGGAACCAAGAAGCGCAAGTCATAAGACCGTGAGACGGGAGACAGCGATTCTGCGTCTCATCGGTCCGTGGTGACGCGGGCTAGCCCGGAAAGGATTCGGGATCCTCGACTGCCCGGCGCCATAAGGGTTCGTCGATATTTCGTCCGGTCAGGATGACCACGATGGGATCGGCTTCCTTGATCCGGGGCAGCGCGGCGAGCGCGGCGGCGGCAGCGCCCTCGCACCGGATCCCCGCCGAGGCGTAGGCGCCGACGGCTCTGGCGATCTCCCGCTCCGAAACGAGGAGAAAGCGAGAGACAACCTCGTCGAGGGCTGCGACCGCCCGCGGGATCGCCACCCGCACCGCCAGGCCGTCGGCGAAAGTCGCCATCCGGTCACAGACGACAGGCCGGCCCTCCTCGAAGGAGCGGGCCATGACCGGCGCCTCGGCGGCCGCGACCGCGATGAGGGCGGTGGCCGGCGACCGCTCCTTCAAGACCAACCCGATGCCGGCGGCGAGCGCGCCGTTGCCCACCGGCACGACGACCGCGCCTGGCCGCTCGGGGCACTGCTGCAGGATCTCGAGGGCGATCTCGCCGTAGCCCCCGTACTGCGCCGGCTCGTCGCCGTCCTCGAAGAACGGCCAGGTCCGTTCGAGGGCGAACGCCCGGCCTTCTTCCTTGGCCTCGTCCAGATCGCGGCCCACGAGCCGGATCTCAGCGCCCTGGCCGGCGATCACGTCGAGCTTGGTGCGGGACGCGCCCTGCGGCGCGAAGACCACGGCACAGAGACCGGTGCGCCTGGCGGCCCACGCCGTGGCCGCGCCATGGTTGCCGGTCGAGGCGGTGACGACGCCCTTCGCTCCGCGCGTCCGGTATTGCTCTAGCGTCGGGAGCGCTCCTCGCCATTTGAAAGCTCCGAGCTCGTGAACGTCCTCGCGCTTGACGAAGACGCGCCGCCCGGAGGCGAGGCCGGGCCGGGCGGTCTCGAGGGGCGTCACCGGCCGATCGTAACCCGGGCCGGCGCGGACCCGGCCGCATGGGCTGGTCCGAAAATCGCTTAGCCTTCGTTGCGGAGGACCGAATCTGACCGAAGCAACCGACCGGAAGGCATTGAGCGGCGGTCACCTCGCCACGCTGTGCCTGACGGCCCTTGGGATCGTGTACGGAGACATCGGCACGAGCCCCCTCTATGCGCTGCGGGAGTGCTTTGCGGGGGAGCACGGCGTCCCGCCGACGCCGGCCAACGTCCTGGGCGTTCTGTCGCTGGTCTTCTGGTCGCTGGTCATCATCGTGACGCTCAAGTACCACGTCTACGTGCTGCGGCTGGGAAACCGCGGTGAGGGAGGCATTCTCGCCCTCATGGGGCTGGTCCAGCGCAGGGGAAAGAAGCGCACGCGGCTGCGAGTGGTCCTGGTGTTGCTCGGCGTCTTCGGCGCGGCACTCCTCTATGGAGACGGCATCATCACGCCGGCCATCTCGGTGCTCTCCGCGGTCGAAGGGCTGGAAGTCGCAACCCACGTCTTCGAGCCCTACGTCGTCCCCATCACCATCGTCATCCTGCTGACGCTCTTTCTCTTTCAGCGCCACGGCACTGCCGGGATCGGCTCGGTTTTCGGGCCGGTGATGCTCCTGTGGTTCGTCACCATCGGCGTCCTGGGCGTGGCTTCGATCGTCCGGCATCCCGCGGTTCTTGCGGCGATGAGCCCCGCCCACGCCTGGACATTTTTCCGCCAGAACGGAGGCCGCGGCTTTCTGGTCCTGGGCGCGGTCTTCCTGGTGGCGACGGGAGGCGAGGCGCTCTATGCCGACCTCGGACACTTCGGAGAACGGCCCATCCAGATCGACTGGTTCGGCCTGGTCGGCCTGTCGCTCACCTGCAATTACTTCGGCCAGGGCGCTCTCCTGATTCACGACCCGCAGGCGGTTTCCAATCCGTTCTTTCGCCTGGGACCCGCCTGGGCCCTCTATCCGCTCATCGTGCTCGCTACTCTCGCGACGATCATCGCGTCCCAGGCCATCATCTCCGGCGCCTTCTCCCTGACGTACCAGGCCGTGCGGCTGGAATACCTGCCCCGGATGGAGGTCGTCCACACCTCGGAGACGGAGAAGGGGCAGATCTATATCCCGGTCGTCAACCGGCTTCTGGCCGGCCTGACTATCGCTCTGGTGCTCGCCTTCCAGCGCTCGGCCAATCTGGCCGCGGCCTACGGCATGGCGGTGACGACGACCATGGTCATCACGACGATTCTCGCCGGAGTCGTCTCCCGGGAGCGCTTCGGCTGGTCCGTCGCCGCCGCAGCCGCGGTCACCGTCGGATTCCTGGTCGTCGATCTCGCGTTTTTCGGCGCGAACCTAGCGAAGATTGGGCACGGCGGATGGTTTCCCCTCCTCGTCGCGGCGGTGGTCTTCACGGTCATGACCACCTGGCGGGAGGGGCGGCGGCTCCTGAATCGCCGGCTGCGCGACGTTCTGATTCCGCTCGAGAAATTCATCGCCGAGGCCCGGGCCAGCAAGCCCGCCACCGTCCCCGGCACGGCGGTCTACCTCTCGATCGTGCCCGACCTGATTCCCGGTTCCCTGCGTCACAACTTCGACCACAACCACGTCCTGCACGAAAAGATCGTGCTCCTGACGGTCGTGACCGAGGAGGTGGCGCGGGTCGAGCCGGAGAAGAGGGTCGAGACCGAACCGATCGACCAGCGCTTCCGCCGGGTCCTCCTCCACTTCGGCTACAAGGAAGATCCGGACATCGCGCGCGCTCTCGACAGCATCGAGATTCCCGGCGTTTGTCTCGATCCCGAGAAGACCTCCTTCTTCCTGGGCAAGGAATCGATCGTCCCCACCCGCAAGAAGCGGGGAATGGTCTTCTGGCGGGAAAAGCTCTTCGTCTTCTTAAACCGCAACGCCTGGAGCGCCCTCTCCGCGTTCTGTCTGCCCCCCGAGCAGTCCATCGAGATCCGGGGCCAGATCGAGCTTTAGACCGTCGCCTGCGCGGAGTTCGCCGATCTGCGCCCTGCGGGCGCACCGGCGGTCCGCTCGGCCGGATGCGGCAGCGACGGCCCGCCTGATCGACCAACTCCGCTCCGGCTCCCGCGTCGCGAGTCGTTTCGCGGATCCAGTCCGCGAAACTTGGTCGCGCCGCGAGGGGCACGACGGGGGTACGACGGGGGCCGGTGCCAGCCCGTGCCTGCGCGCGAACACACCCACCGTCACTCGGATAGCCTCCCTGGCCCCGCATTTGGGAGATTGCGGGCTAAACTCCGCCTCGAAAAACGAATCGCCGCGGACGAAAGGAGGGCGGATGGAGGCTCTCGACACGCGTTCCCTTCCCGAGAACGCCTACAAGACGCTCGCCCCGGGGCAAGCCTACCGGCCGGTCGTGCCGAGCGAGGCCCGGCTGCCGGAGACGACGGGCCGCTCGGTCTTCTGGGGCCTCTTTCTTTGCGCCGTCTTCACTGCAGCCTCGGCCTATTCCGGCTTGAAAGTCGGACAGGTCATGGAGGCTGCGATCCCCATCTCGATTCTGGCGATCGGCCTGGCGCGCGCCTACCGGCGCCGCTCGACGCTCCTGGAAAACGTCATCATGACCGGCATCGGAGGCGCCTCGGGAGCGGTCGTGGCCGGCGCGATCTTCACCCTGCCCGCCCTCTACATCTTGAAGCTCGATCCCCATCCGTGGGAGACGATCTTTCTCTGCCTGGCCGGCGGCTGCCTGGGTCTGTTGTTCTTGATTCCGCTGCGCCGCTACTTCGTGCGGGACACGCACGGGCTCTTTCCGTACCCCGAGGCGACGGCGATCACCGAGGTTCTGGTGACGGGGGAGAAGGGCGGCTCTCAGGCCAGGCTCCTCCTTCAAGCCACCGCCGTCGCCGGCGTTTACGACTTCTTCGTCACGACCTTCCAGCCCTGGAAGGAGTTCGTGGACCTGCGGTTTGTCCCCATGTTCCGCGATCTGGCGGAGAAGGCGAAGATGGCCTTTTCCTTCGACGCCATCGCCTTCATCCTGGGACTGGGCTACGTCATGGGCCTGCGCGCGTCGCTCGTCCTGTGCGCGGGCGGCGTGTTGTCCCATTTCGTTCTTGTTCCGCTGGTCTGGTTCATCGGCAGCCACCTGCCCGGAACCGCCGTGTACCCCGCCACGGTTCCCATCGCCGAGATGTCGGCGGTTCAGATCTTCCGCGGCTACGTGCGATTCATGGGCGTAGGAGCGATCACCACGGCCGGCATCTTCGGCATCGTCAAGTCGTTGAAGATCGTGGCGGGGTCCTTCGGAATCGCGATCAAGGCTTTCCGCGTCGGCGGCGAGCACAGCCTCGAGCGCACGGACCGGGACATCTCCGTCGCGCAGATCCTGCTCGGCGTCGTCGTCAGCGCGGTGGCGGTGGCCGCGTTTCTCGGCCATCTCGACCGGACTCCCTCGGTCCTCGCCGTCGGGCTCGTCCTGACGCTGGTCTTCTCGTTCTTCTTCACCTCCGTCGCCGCCAACGCCATCGCCACGATCGCGCGCAATCCCGTCTCCGGAATGACCATGCTGACGATCATCATCTCCTCCGTCGTCCTGCTCGAGTTCGGCCTTTCCGGCCGGACCGGAATGTTCTTCGTCATGGCCATCGCGGCGATGGTCTGCACCGCGCTCTCCGTCTCGGGCCAGGCGATCACGGACTTGAAGACCGGTTACTGGCTTGGCTCGACGCCCGCGGCCCAGGAGAAGGTCAAATTCCTCGGGATCCTCGTGTCCGCCGCGGTCTCCGGCATCGTCATCGCCATCCTGGCGAAGGGCTTTCAGTTCGGTGAGGCCGTGCCCGGCGACGCGCGGACCGTCCTGGCGTCTCCGCAGGCCTCGATCATGAAGGCGCTGGTGCAGGGATTCATGAGCCGGCAGCCGGTGGCTTATCTGCTCTTCGGAACCGGCGCGATGATCGCCGTGGTCATGGAGATGCTGCAGGTTCCGGCGCTGACTTTTGCTCTGGGGATGTACCTGCCGCTTGAGCTCAACACCCCGGCGCTCGTCGGCGGATTCCTGGCGCACTTCCTCACGAGACGTTCCGAGAGAGTGGGGGGCGGCAGCGGCCGCACCATGCGCGAACGCGGCGTCATCATCGCGTCCGGGCTCATGGCCGGCGGCGCCCTGGGCGGCGTCTTGGGCGCCGCGCTGCGGCTCTTCCCCTGGTACAGGGAAGACCTCGTCAAGTCGCCCTTCTACGACACCGAGTGGCTTTCCCAGGGAGTGAGCGCGGTGCTTTTCATCGGTCTGTCCTGCTATCTCTGGTTCGGGGCGATGAGGAAGGAAGGCAATCTTTGACGAGCCCCAATCACAAATCACAAATCGCAAATCACAAATCTCTGAGAGAGGACCTCGTATGTCTGATACCCGCTTGAACAGTCTCACCGCCACCGCCATCCTCGGCATCGACACCCTCTGGGGTGGCGACGTGATGAACCCTTCGGGGACCGGGCGATTCATCGCCGACTCCTGGTTTTCGGACGAGAAATTACCGGCGGCCTACACGCATCCGACCGCTCGCAAGGTCCGCGAGTCGGGAGGCGTCTCCGCCAAGCAACCGGACAAGGCGGGGATCGATGCCTACCTGGCCGAGGTGGACGTGAAGGGCGCGATCGACGGGATGGGTGCCGAAGGAAAGAAACTCGGCGGCCTGCGCGGCGCCTACTTCGAAGGTCTGGCGCAGTGCTTTGGAGCGATGTGGGATCTGGTGCAGGAGCTCCTCGGGCGCGGCGACCCCGTGCCCTACGAGCGCTGCGTCGAGGGCTCGACGGGGAAACCCCCGGAGCCGTCGCGTCCGGAGAAGAAACGCGAGCGTCTCAAGGAGCTCCTCGTTCGAGCGGGCTATCCGTCGAAGACGGGCGAGGAGTTGATCGCCGCAGTCGACGCCTGGAGGCGCGAGCGTCTGGTCCCGGGCAAGTCGATCGCGATGCTGGCCGACGCTTTCATCGCCGAGTACGACGCGGGCACGACCCGCTATCTGGCGCCTCACATTGCCGCCGACCTCCGGGAGGTCCCCCGCGCCAACATGAAATTCCTTCCCATCAAGGACGCCTGGTTCTCCGGCTCCATGAATTACCTGGGCCGCGCCCGGCGGTCCGACGGCAGCCCGGAGTACGAAGCCACCTACGAGATCAACGCGTCGCTGCAAATTTCCGTCCCGGAGTTCGCGCAGCTCGTTTCCCACGAGGTCGTGCCGGGCCACGTGACGACATCGGCCCTGATCCAGGGCCTCTACGTGCGAGGACGGCTGGGCTTCGAGTCCACCGTCCTGACCATGAACACGCGCGGCGCGGCGCTCATGGAGGGGATCGCCAACAACGGAATCCTGATCGCGGCGGGCATCACGGAAGTGGAAGAGCTGCCCGACGAGGACCTGCAGATCGGCGTGCTTCTGGCGCTGCTCCAGGACGACGCGAAGAACCAGTCCTCGTATCTGACCTGGAAAGAGGGCGTGGCCCAGAAGGACGTCGCCGCCACCTTGCGCCGCGACTTCCTGGTCTCCGAAGAACGCGCCGACAAGCTTTCCGGCGCCTGGGGTCGCCATCCGCTGCTCGGCCGCATGTATCTGCCCGCCTACCGGGCGGGCACCGAAGCGGTCGCCGACCTGAGGCGTCGATACCCTCCCGCAAAGGTTCTGCCGGTCCTCTATGGCTGCGCCGGATTGGTCGATGTGGTGACGATTCGCCAGGCGCTCGGATCTTCCTAACCGCGACTTGGATTCAAGATTCAAGATTCAAGATTCAATATTGGATACAGGCTCTTATCTTGAATCTTGAATTTTGAATCTTGAATCGGTTTCAATTCGCGCGGCGGCGGGCGAGCCAGAGCAGAATCCCGGCGCCCGACCACGCGGCGAAGGCGATCCATTCCGCGCGCGTGAAGCTGCCGGGAACGCCGGGGAAGATCTTCATGGCCACTATGGCGAGAGAGACGGCTGCGCCGGCAAGCGCGGCCGCGCGGCCGGAAGCGGAGGCAGAGATCCGGCGCCGGAGCAGGAACGCGA
>DATFTF010000040.1:0-2765 GCA_035262245.1 Thermoanaerobaculia bacterium | reverse complement strand
CTTCTGTCCGGCGTGGCCGGCGCCTTCTTTCGGCCGCTGGCCTTCACCATAGCGGCCTCGCTGGTCATCTCGTACCTGATCGCGGCGTTCGCCGTTCCGGCGGCCGTGCGCGCGGTCGAGCGACGCAAGGAGCGGCGCCCGGCTCGGAAACCGATCGATCGGCCGTCGCGGTTCGACCGCTCGGTGCGATTTACCGTCGCGCACCCCTGGATTCCGGCGATCGCCGCGGCGGTCCTCCTCGGCGGCGGCTTTCTCCTCTACCGGCTCATCGGCACCGACTTCCTGCCGGAGATGGACGAGGGATCGATCATCCTGGACTATCAGACTCCGTTCGGGACGTCGCTGACCGACACCAACGCGATGCTCAACGAGATCGAGCGTAGGGTGATCGGTCCGATGCCGGATGTCCAGACCTACTCCCGGCGCACCGGAACGCAGCTCGGCTTCTTCATCACCGAGGCCAATTCCGGCGACTACGTCATCAAGTTGAAGCCGCGTGCCCAGCGGCGGGCGGCGGACGAGGTCATCGACGATCTGCGGCACAAGATCGCGCAGATGGAGCCGGCCATCCGAACCGACTTCGGGCAGCTTCTGGAGGACAACATTGGAGACCTGTCGGGGGGCACTCCGCAACCGATCGACGTGAAGATCTTCGGCGAGAACCAGGCGCTCCTGCAGCAGCGGGCGCGCCGGATCGCGCAGATCGTCAAAGGCGTCCAGGGCGTGGAGGACGTCTTCGACGGAATCACCATCGCCGGACCGGCGCTGAACATCCGCGTGCGTCCGGCGGCAGGCGTGAGCGTCCCGAAGGCCGCGCCGGCATCGCCGGCCGCTTCGGCGCCGGCCACGGCGCAGGTCAGCGAACCGGCCCGCTTCGGCCTCACCACCGAGGACATCCACGAGGCCGTTGAGCCCGCCATCGCCGGAACGGTCGCCGGAAACCTCCGCATCGGCGAGCGCCTCTACAACATTCGCGTGTTCGCACGCAGCGAAGGAGCCCTCTCGGACGTCCCGATCCGCACGCCGAGCGGAGCGCTTCTTCCCTTGAGCGCGCTCGCGTCGGTCGAGACAGGACCTCCGGAGGCCGAGATAGACCGCGACAACCTAAAGACGTATCTCGGCGTCACCGCCCGCCTGTCCGGCCGCAGCCTGGGAAGCGCCGTGTCCGAGATCCGCGGGAAGCTCGAGAGCGGCCTACCTCTGGGCGCCGGAGAGTCGCTCCGTTTCGGCGGTCTCTACGAACAGCAGCAGGCGTCCTTCAAGGGGCTGCTGGTCGTGCTCCTGGCCGGGCTCCTTCTGGTGGGCGTCATCGTTCTCTTCGAGTTCGGCGACTGGCGCGCGCCGGTGTTGACGATCCTGGTGGCCCTGGCCGTGCTCACAGGAGTCTTCGGAGCGTTGATGGCGACCGGAATGACCTTCAACATCTCCAGCTTCGTGGGCGCCATCTTCATGGTCGGCATCGTGGGCGAGAAGTCCGTCTTTCTGATCCAAGCCGGGCGCCAGGAGCTCGAGAGCGGGAAGCCGCCGCGGGAAGCCTGGGCCGCTGCAGCCGGCGGACACGGGCGCTTCCGACCGGTCGCGGAGACCACGCTTGCGACAGGATTTGCGCTCGCGCCTCTGGCCTTTGCCATCGGCGAGGGCTCGCAGCTTCTCCAGCCCCTGGCGATCGCCGTTATCGGCGGCTTCGTTCTCTCCGGGGCTCTCGTGCTCTACGTGCTCCCCTCTCTCTACGCGTGGCTCGACCCGCACGGCAGGCTGGCGAGGCCGCGTGCCGGAACGAGCCCTCCCTGAACGTTTTCATCGCCGCGCCGGGCCAGCCGTTAACCCCTTCTCGGAAAACCACTTGGTGGCCGGCGGAAAGCTCGTAGGTGTTCATGTTCCGTTCACCCCATTGCCTCTACATTTCTCCACGCAAACGACACGGTGCGTTGTGCACCGAGTCAAAAGGAGTGAGAGAAAATGAAGACCCTGTCCCGCCTCGCGGCCATCGCGGTCGCTCTGGCCATTCCCACCGGCGTGTTCGCGCAGACCACGAGCACCGAGACCAAGTCGACCGAGACCAAGACCACGGAGACCAAGAAGGACACCGGAAAGAAGTCGACTCACAAGAAGTCCTCGACCAGCAAGAAGAGCTCCAAGTCGTCGACCACGAAGAAGCCGACTCCGACCGCTGAAGAGAAGAAGTAACCTCGGTCCCTTCGAGTTTCCCGACGTGCCGGCTTCGCGCCGGCACGTTGCTTTTGGGGGCTCGAGATCAAGCCCTGACCTGGTGACGTGCTAGATTTTCCCCGCCCTCTGCGGCCCCATCGTCTAGGGGACTAGGACACGGCTCTTTCAAGGCCGCGACACGGGTTCGAATCCCGTTGGGGCCGCCAATTCTCCTGTAAGGGCTTAGTCCGCTCTCAGCGGCTGCCGCCTGATCCGTCCGAGACGCAACTCTTTCATTCGTTTTCAGAGACATGTGACTACTTCTCGACCGCGGTGGACGTGGCTTCCAGCCGCCGGATCATCAAGACCGCCTCCGGATTGTCGGGCGCCAGCTCGTAGGCCTTGCGGTAGGAGTCGAGGGCCTTTTGCCGGTCGCCGAGCGTTGCCCACGTCTCTCCCAGGCGCGCCTGGACGACGCTGTCCTTCGGAGCGTCGTCCGCCGCCAATTGGAAGATTGCGAGTGCCTCGGGGAGCCGGCGGTGCTGCAGAAGACGGTTGGCCAGAACCTTCAACTCGTCAGGCGCGAAATTGTAGTTGCCGGCCTGCTTCTCTTTCAG
>DATFTF010000039.1:0-3099 GCA_035262245.1 Thermoanaerobaculia bacterium | reverse complement strand
ACGCCGGTTTCCGCGGATATCTGCTCAAGTCTCAGGCCGCGGCGCAGTTGATCCGTGCGATCCGAGAGGTGCGCGAAGGCGGGACCTATCTGAGTCCCGGAGTCTCGCAGGTGGTAGTGGATGCGTACCTCGGAAAGGCCGACTTCTCTCCGGATCCCCTGACCCAGCGGGAGCGGGAAGTTCTCCAACTCGTGGCGGAAGGAAAGACCACCAAGGAGATCGCCCGTCTCCTCGGCATCACTCCCAAGACCGCGGAGTCCCACCGCACGCGCATCAAGGACAAGCTCGCGATTCACGAGACCGCGGGGCTCGTGCGGTATGCGGTTCGGAGAGGGCTGGTCCAAGCGTAGGCTGGCGGCGCACGCGGTCGCTGCCCGATCGGCGCTGCAACATTTCCAGACCGGAGCCGAACCGAGCTTCGCGCGCCGCCGTGCGGGGCCCTCAATCGCCCGATCTCGCTGCGATCACGATGCGATCTCCCGCGATTCCTTTCGGTCTTCACCACCTCCCTCCTTGGGGGTTTTTCCGCGCCCGATTGGGGGAGATTTCCCGATTGCGCGATCGGCGGCGGCCCCGTAAAAACAGATGGTTGTGACACGCGTGTCGTTGGAGTTTCCGACCAAGAAAGGAGTTCCATTCGATGGAAACGGCAAAAGTCGACATCCGCAAGCTTCAGCTCTTGAATGACCGGATCAACCAGTGCATCGACGCACTCAACCAGGTCCGGCTGTCGGTCCACGGCTTGAGCGCGAGCCCGGGTCTCTCCCACACGTCCCAGGGGGTGTTTGGGCAGGGCAACCCTTTGTTTGGGCAGGGCAACCCTTATGGACAGGGCAACCCTTATGGATTCGCAGGCGGCCAGCTTCCCTTCGGGCCGCAGCAGGGACTTTCCTTCGGGCCGCAGCAGGGACTTTCACACTCTGGGGGGATCGGCAGTCCCTTCGCGGGCATCGTCAATCCCTTCGGAATGGCCGGCCAGGGTTTCAATCCACAAGTTAGTCAGGGTTTCAATCCACAAGTTAGCCCGTTCGGCCAGACGCCGACGGCGGGCAGCCCGTTCTTCCCGCAGGGAATGCCCGGGCTCTCTCATACGGGGTCACCGTGGTCCCCGACAGCCGGATTCGGTCCCGGGTTCTCCGCCTATCCCGGTATCGGATACAACGAGGGACTCCAGGATCCGCTGCTGACGGCGCGGATCAGCCAGACGTTCCCATACGCGCAGTTTCCGGTTCCGCCCGTCGTGTCCCTTTACTGATCCGTGACCGAGGGGCGGGGCCGCGAGCCTCGCCCCTCCGTTTCTTCCAGTCATGCGGAAGGAGCCGATCGCGATGGCATCTCCATCATCCGTGGCCGTCCAGACGCCCAGAACTCGAGTCCGACCGAACCGAAGGAGGAAGAATCCGATGATCGAAGCCGAGCAGACCAGTCCCACCACCACCGAGATCGACCGCACCATCGACCGGATGGAGCAGTTTTACCGGTCGGTGACCGGCCGGGACGCGCCTCCCGTGGACACGGGTTATGCGCCGATCCCGGCCGAGAAGGATCCTGCCGAATACGTCGAGAAACAGCTCGGTCGCCTTCTCCAAATGTTGGAAGGAACCCCCGCCAACGCCTCGGCGCCCGCCTGGCGGCCGCCGATGTCGGTCAAGGAGGGCGACCGGCAGATCCTCATCCGGATCGATCTTCCCGGGGTCCCGCGAGATCAGGTCCGCGTGACGACGCAGGGCAACGTGCTGACGGTGTCCGGCGAGCGCGCGCAATCCGACGACGGCGAGCTTCGGCTCCTGTGGCGGGAGCGCCCGAGCGGCCCGTTTCGTCGCACGCTCTGGATTCCCGGCGGGCTGGGTCCCTCCGAGCCTTCCGCGGAGTTGAAGGCGGGCGTGCTCGAGATTCGGATCACGCGGGAGACTTCCGAGAGCTCGGCGCCCAAGGCGGTTCGCGTCTCCTGATCACGTGGCTTGCAGCGCAGGCGGTCGCTTCGCGACCGGCGCTGCGAGGTCTAAACCGGGGGCGCTTAGCGCGCCGCGGACCTGGGCTAGGCTCCAGTTCTAGGCTCCCGTCGTGCCTTCGCGGCGTGACCAAGTTTTGCGAAGTGGATTCGCAAAACGACTCACGCCGCGGGAGCCGGAGCGGAGCTTCAGGATCAAGTTGGCGGTCGAGTCCCTTTGGACGAGCCGCCAACCGGTGCGCGCAGAGCGCGCAGATCCTGAAGCGCAGCGAAGGCGACGGTTATTGGATCCAGATGTCGTCGCCGAACGTCAGGACCACGGCCTGGTCCAGATTTCCGGCGTAGGCCACGATCTCGTCGCAGATCGCAGGTGGGACGAGCGGCGAGGAGACGAGCTCCGGCCGGTTTCCCGCAGGCAGAATGACGCGGCGCAAATTCCGGTTGTACGCGCCGCGCACCTTTTGCTCCGCTTCGGCGACCGGCTTGACGACCAGGACGTCATGGGCGTCGGCGATCAAGATCCCGCTCGACGCGAGGTCCTGCGGAATCGGGCGATTCAGGAAGACGGAGAGGAAAGCCAGGGCCGAGGGGAGCCCGGCGGAGAGTCCCCCCGAGGGCTCGTCTTCCTTGGTGACCTTGTAGGCGTAGGTGTAATCGAGAATGTCGGCGGTGCGATGCGGCCATTTGGCTCGCGTGTATTCGCGCACCGACAGAAAGGTGTTTCGAACGGCCTGCGTCATCTCCGGCGTCAGGTTGCCGAGGATCTCCTCCAGAAAACCGCCGCGCCCCGGCGTCGCCGCCCGGCGGGCGGCCCACACCTCGTGGACGACGCCCTTGGCCTTTCCGACAAAGTGATACACGGCGTCGGCCAGGGCTCGGCCCACCGCCGGCTGGCTCCGGCTGCTCGCCGACTCGATATCCCGGGCCCTTTGCTCGGCGGGCTCCGCCTCGTCGGAACGCCCCAGGATCCGGGCGAGCGCCGCCTTCTGCCGCCAGAGGCTCGGGCGCTGGGGCGCCGCCTGGAGGGACTCCTCGAGCATCGCCTCCACGCGCGACGACCATCGGGAGTCCCGGAGGTGACGGGCGATCCTTCGGGAGTGCGTCGCCTCGTAATGCTCGAGCAACCACTGGACGACGCGGGGATCGAG
>DATFTF010000038.1:0-2785 GCA_035262245.1 Thermoanaerobaculia bacterium | reverse complement strand
CTGGAAATCCTGGCCGACCGCAACGGCCAGGAAGATCTCTTCGCTATCGACGCCCTGACCGATTACGAGTTCGGGCGCACCATCGCGGTGGTCAAAGGCGCGGAGATGCTCGGCCTGGTCGACACGCCCGGGGACCTCGTGCGGCTGACCGACACCGGCCGCGAGATCGTCGCCGCGCAGCCGTCGGACCGGCGGGTCCTCTTTCAGCGGCGCCTGCTGACCCTCGGCCTCTTCGTCGAGACGCTGCGCTTCCTGGCGGAGGAGCCGGACCGGCCCCGACCCGGCGACGAGGTGCGCCACTTCCTCGCTGAACGCCTCCCGGGTCAGGCGATCGACGAGCTCTTCAAGACAATCGTCTCCTGGGGACGTTACGGCCAGCTCTTCGAGTACGACTCGCGCGCCGACGACCTCGGCCTTTACGCCGGCCGGGAGGACGAGTCCGCCGCGGCGGGATAACCGTCGCCTCCGCGGAGTTCGTCGATCTGCGCCCGTTGAGCGCACCGGCAGTCCGCCTCGGCCGGATGCGGCCTCGACGGCCTGCCTGATCGACGAACTCCGCTCCGGCTCCCCCAACGCGAGTCGTTTCGCGAATCCAGTTCGCGAAACTTGCTCGCGCCGCGAAGGCCCCCCAACCCCGGGGCCTCAGCCCTCGTCCGCGGCGCGCGTAGTCACCCGAAGTCACCGAGGGTGGAGGCGCGCGCCGCGGGGAGCCGGAACGGAGTGAGGCGTCAGGCACTCGGTCGAGACCCTTTGGGCGAGCTGAGCGCCGGTGGCGAAGCCAGACGCCGAACGGAGTGGAGGCGACGTGTCCCGATCCAGATCGAGGTTGGTCAGAAGGACGTTGACCCGCGGGTCGCCCAGAAGGCCCAGCGTCCGCGGCTCGATGTGGCGGTGGATGATGGCCGCGACTTGGGCCTCCGAAACGCCGCGGGCTTTCGCGATCCGGGAGGCTTGCCAGAGAGCGGCGTCGGGCGAAAGGTGGGGATCGACGCCGGAGGCCGAGGAGGTCACCAGATCCGCGGGCACCGGTCGCGGATCGCCGGGGCGGTCCTTGCGCGCCTCGGCCACCGCAGCCGCGATCTGTTTGGTCAGGTCGGCGTCGGTCGGTCCCTTGTTCGTCCCTCCCGAGGCCCTCGGGTCGTAACCGTTTTTTCCGGCGGCGGACGGGCGGGGATGGAGATATTTCGGATCCCGGAAGGCCTGTCCGATGAGCTCCGACCCGACTACTCGCCCGCCTCTTTCGACGAAGGAGCCGTCGGCTTTGGTTTTCCAGAAGAGCTGTCCCAGGCCGTAGACGACGGCCGGATAGACGCCTCCCAGCAGGACGGTCAGGACCAGAACGTAGAGGGCCGAGCGAAGAACAAGTTTCATATTGTACTCCTCAGGCCAGCCTCAACGCCACGACGATCCAGTCGATGAGCTTGATGCCCAGGAACGGCACCAGAATTCCTCCCACTCCGTAGATCCAGAGGTTGCGGGCCAGGATCCGCGCCGCCCCCAGCGGACGGTACATGACTCCGCGCAGGGCCAGGGGGACCAGAGCGATGATGATGAGCGCATTGAAGATGACCGCCGAGAGGATGGCCGACTTCGGGTTGGCCAGACGCATGATGTTCAAGGCGTTCAAGACCGGGTAGGTCGCCGCGAACATCGCCGGCAGAATCGCGAAGTACTTGGCGACATCGTTGGCGATCGAGAACGTGGTCAGCGCCCCGCGCGTCATCAGCAGCTGCTTGCCGATCTCCACGACTTCGATCAGCTTGGTCGGATTGGAATCGAGGTCCACCATGTTGCCCGCCTCGCGCGCGGCCTGCGTCCCGGTGTTCATGGCCACCCCGACGTCGGCCTGCGCCAGGGCCGGCGCGTCGTTGGTGCCGTCGCCGGTCATGGCCACCAGATTTCCTCCTTCCTGCTCCTTGCGGATCAGGGCCAGCTTCTGCTCCGGCGTGGCTTGAGCGAGAAAGTCGTCCACCCCGGCCTCCCGCGCGATGGCCGAGGCGGTCAGGGGGTTGTCCCCGGTGATCATGATGGTCCGGATCCCCATGGCCCGCAGCCGGTCGAAGCGGTCCTTCATCCCGGATTTGACGATGTCGCGCAGAGCGACGAGGCCCATCACCTTCGGGCCGTCGGCCACCAGCAGCGGGGTCGCACCCTCGGCCGAGATGCGATTCAAAAGATCGGTGACCGCCGGATCGATCGACCCGCCCTGGCCGCGCACCCAGTCGGAGACCGAATCGCCGGCCCCCTTCCGGATCTTTCGCCCGTTGAAGTCGACGCCCGACATGCGCGTGGTCGCCGAGAACGGGATGAAGGCCATGCCCTCTACCCGCCGCGCGCGCAGGCCGAACTTCTCCTTGGCGAGCACGACGATCGAGCGCCCCTCCGGAGTCTCGTCGGCGAGCGAGGAGAGCTGAGCCGCCTCGGCGAGGTCGCCGGGCAACACGTTCGGAGCGTGGAAGAACTCCGTGGCCTGGCGGTTTCCGAGCGTGATCGTCCCGGTCTTGTCCAGAAGCAGCACGTTGACGTCGCCGGCCGCCTCGACAGCCCGGCCGGACATGGCGAGCACGTTGTGCTGGAGGACCCGATCCATGCCGGCGATTCCGATCGCCGAAAGAAGACCTCCGATGGTCGTGGGAATCAGGCAGACCAGCAATGCGATCAGAACCGGGGTCGCGGCGCTTCCTCCGGCGTAAACGGCGAAGGGGCGCAGCGTCACCGTGGCGATCAGAAACACGATCGTCAGGCCGGCCAGCAGGATCGACAGCGCGATCTCATTGGGCGTCTT
>DATFTF010000037.1:0-2732 GCA_035262245.1 Thermoanaerobaculia bacterium | reverse complement strand
GGCCTTCCACGAGGACCATGCGGTCCACGGTCCAGCCGCCTGAAGGAGCCGTGAGGGTGATCGCTGGCGCCTGGCCGCCTTGCCCGAGCACCTTGCCCGACTGGCGCTCGCGGGGGACCGGAGTCGCGGCCTGCGCGGCCGCAAGCACGAGGCTGAAGACCGATGTCCAGATCATGGAGCTTCCCTCCGCAGGACGGCGAACCTGTCGCGTCGTTGCACGTCAGCTCGGTTGTCTGGGGGCACGGAGTGCGGACAGTTTACGCTGCCCTCGCAGACCCGGCAAGGTGGAGTCCGGCGCGCCACGACTGAGAATCTCGGGCCGCGCGGCGACCCTCCGATGGACGAATCCGTTCAATTCAAGGATTTCTTGTGGCGGGATCGTGGCGCCTCGGCAGGACGTTACGCAGCTCGCCCGCGCCGCCGCTCGGTTCGGCTCCGGCCGGAAACGTCACAGAGCCGGGTCGGGGGGCGAGCCTGGCGCTGCGAGCCGCGTCTCTTGCGTCCACGATCCCGACCGCCTTAGTCTCGCCGCGTCTCGGAACGATCGCAAACCTGCCTGGGATCACCGAAGAGGAGACCTCAGACGAAGACTCTTTCCGCCCCCCGCTCGCTCGGCTTCTGGTCCGCGACCGCGCTGGTCGTCGGCCACACCATCGGCATCGGCATCTTCCTGACGCCGGCGCAGCTCATCGGCACGGCAGCTTCGCCGGCCTCGATCATCGGCTTGTGGCTGATCGCCGGCGCTCTGGTGGTGGCCGGCGCGTGGACCTTCGGGGAGCTGGCCGCGCGGCACCCGCAGGAGGGCGGGACCTACGTTTACCTCGAGAAGGCCTGGGGGCGCCCGGTCGCCTTTCTCTACGGCTGGCAAAGCCTTCTGGTCATGGATCCCGGGATCACGGCGGCGCTGACCCTGGGGCTCTCGGAATACCTGGTGATTCTCGCTCCGGGCGCCGCGGGGTACGAAAAGTGGCTCGCCGTGGGCGCGATCTGGCTTCTGGCCCTCCTCAACATGGCCGGCCTCAAATTGAGCTCGCGGGTTCTCAACCTTCTCACGGTCGCCAAGATCCTAGCCTTCCTCGCGGTTGTCCTCGCCTCCTTCACGATGGCATCGGGAAGCTGGGATCATTTCGTTCCCTTCGCCGGGCGCCGTCCGGGGTCTCCGCCTTGGGCGGCGACACTCGCTCTGGCCTTGACCGGCATTTTCTATTCGTATGGCGGCTTCTGGGAGGCCAGCCGCGTCGCCGGGGAGGTGCGCGATCCTCGCCGCGATCTTCCGCGCGCCCTGGCAGCCGGTGTTCTTGCGGTCACCGCGATCTACCTCGCGATGACCGTCGCGTTCCTCTATCTCGTGCCGGCCCGCGAGGCGTCCAGCGCCTCGGGCTTCGCCCGGCACGCGGGACAAGCCCTCTGGGGCTCTTCGGGGCCCACGGTCCTGGCGGCGATCGTCATTCTCTCGGCGGTTCCCAGCGTCATGGCTTTCCTGCTGATGGCTCCCCGCGCCTACCTGGCGATGGCCCGAGACGGGCTCTTTCCCGGAGCTCTGGCGCGCCGCGGAGCGCACTTGCGGTCTCCCGTGCGCGCGACAGTGCTGCTCGCTGCGATCGCGACGATCTACGTTCTGTCGGGATCCTTCGGAGAGATCCTGACGGTTTTCCTGTGCACGGCCTTCGTCTTCGTGGCCCTCGCCGCCTCGGGCCTGTTCCTCCTCCGGCGCCGTGAGCCGGAGTCGAGCGCCTTTCGCGTTCCGGGTTTTCCCATCACGACCGCGCTTTTCGTGATCCTGGTTCTCGGAGCCGTGGGAATCATCGCCGCCGGCCGGCCATTGCAGGCGTCGATCGGAGCGGCTCTTGTGCTGGCCGGGCTGCCGGTCTACGTTCTGCTGGTCCGCAGGGAGGCAACTCGCGCCCGGAGCGCGGAGGAGAAGGTCCGATGACCTGGATCAAGACCATACCCATCGAGGAGGCGGATGAAGCCCTGCGCCGGGCGATCGAGGCCGAGCGGGCGCTCTACCCTCAGGAATACGCGACGCCGACCGGTATCACCGACCAGGCCGGAAGCATCGTGGCGTCGCACTCCCTGATACCGCAGGCGCTCTACCACGCCTTTTCCACCTTCGCGGCGCTGATGTCGCCTGAGCTCCCGCTGACGCGGCGGCAGCACGAGATGATCACGACGGTCGTCTCGGTCACCAACCGCTGCCACTATTGAATCGAATCGCACGCAGAGTTTCTGCGTCGCGTGACCCTGGATGCGGAATTGGTCGAGGCGATCCGGCGTGACTACCGGTCCGCCCCCATCGACGAGCGGGACCGCGTCATGCTCGACTACGTCACGCTTCTGACGCGCGACGCGACGCAGGTCACCCGCGCCGACCACCAGCGCCTTCGCGCGGCCGGCTTCGACGACCGCGGCATCCTGCAAATCACGCTCATCGCCTCCTGGTTCAACTACATCAACCGCGTCGCCGACGCGCTGGGCGTGGGGAGGGAGTGAAGGAAACGCCGGGCACGCCGGGAAGTGAAGTCCGAAGTTTGAAGACTGAGCCGGAGCGGAGTCGCCGATCGGGCGGGCCGTCGAGGCCGCACCCGGCCGGGCGGGCCGCGGGCGGTCTTTCAGCGCGGGCGGTCGCTCGGCGACCGGCGCTGAGAGGGTTCAGCAGAGGGCGTCTTTTGGTACCTTCGCGGCGCGACCAAGTTTCGCGGACTGGATCCGCGAAACGACTCGCGCCGCGG
>DATFTF010000036.1:0-6163 GCA_035262245.1 Thermoanaerobaculia bacterium | reverse complement strand
CTCGATGGCGCGATCGAATTCCTGCCTCTTGTAGTGCACCCAGCCCAGAGCGGCTAAGGGATAGGGCTTGAGCTCGTCAGGGGCCGCCGAGAGCGCGCGGCCGGCGTAGTCAAGCGCCGAGTCGAGATCCTCGCCGGAGTCGGCCAGCGCCGTGGCCAGCTCGTAGTAGCCGACCGCCTGAGACGTCTTGGAGGGATGGGTCTCCAGAAACTCTCGCACGAAGCCGATGGCCTCCCGGGTCTTCCCTTCGGCCCGCAGGGCCTCCGCCAGCGTCGAACAGGCCGCCGCGGCGACCACGTCCTCGGGGTCGCCGGCGAGCACGTGCCGGCACGACTCGATGGCGTCGCTCCAGTGTCCCAACGACGCGGAGAGAAGCGCGTAGGAGATGCGGATGGTCGAGTTCTCCGGCTCTTCGGCCATGGCCTTCTTATAGAGCTCCAGGGCTCGGCCGAGCATCCCGCCGGAAACGGCCTCCTCGGCCCGGCGGAAAGGCTCTGCTCCTTTCCCGTGAACGCCGGGCAGGGTGTAGCGCTTGCGCCGTTCGAGCAGCCGCACCGCCTCCTGGTACTCCAGTTTGCGCGGATTCTTCTGCAGCGCCTGGTGGAAGCACTCGAGCGCGCGGCGAGGGCGATTCTTCTCGATGTAGCAAAGGCCAAGCTGGAAGACCGCGTCTTCGGAGTCCGGCTGCTCGGCCAGGGCCTGCTCGAACTCGGCGATGGCGCGGCTGATCTCCCCTTTTTCCCGCAGGACCGTGCCCAGCAGGACCCGGGCCGCGGGAACCGGGGCCACGTCGATGGCCCGAATGAGCTGCGCCTCCGCCTCGTTCCACCGTCCGGAATTGGCGTGGAGGGCTCCCAGAGCGAAGTGCGGCAGGAACGCGTCGGCCTTCTTGTCGATGGCCTGCCGGAGCAGCGACTCGGCCTCCTCCGTTTCGCCGCGCTCGGACGCGGCGATGCCCGAATAGACCAGCGACTCGAAGTGGCCGGGCTCGGCGGTCAGGATCCTCCGAAAGTAGCCGCTCGCGCGCTCCAGGTCGCCGCCGGAAAAGAAGGTCTCCGCCAGATAGAAGCCGAGCTCGACATTCTCGCGGTCCCCGCGGTAAAGCTCCTCGAGCACCTGGACGCCCCGCTGGGAGTCCAGCGCCAGGATCGAGAACTCCGCTTCGTGCAGGCGGCGCAGGAACTCGGTCCGGTCCTGGCCGCGGAACCCCGCGATGATCCGGTCGCGCCGCTCGAGAAAGCGGTCCTTCTTCTCCACCGCCTGCATGCGATCGTCCATCTTGGCCTCCCAGAGGTCGTGCACCTCCTCCGGGCGTACGGCTCCCTGCCGCTCCAGGGCCTCCTGCAGCGCGAGGACGCCGGTGTGGGCCACGAACAGGTTCTTCTCCAGGTTTCCCAGCGTTTCGAGCACCGACTTCAACGCCTCGCCGGTGCGCTTGACCACGTCCTCCAGCGTCGAGATGCGCTCGAGCAGATGCTCGTCGAAGGGGATCTCCTCCTGGGTCTCGCCCGTCGACTCGTCCACCACGCCGATGCCCGAGAGCACCAGGAGCTTGGAGTGACAGCGGGCGCAGTACTCCTCGTCGTCGGGATTTCGCAGGCCGCAGACCTGGCAGAACATCGTCAGGCCCGATCGGAAAACGAAGCACGAGAAACGAAAAACGAAATCTCGCGCAAGCTCTGCCGAAGATCTCGCATCGTTGGGTCGTTTCCCGTTTCCCGCTTACCGTTTACCGTCCGCGCCCGCATACTCGTAGAACCCCTTTCCGGTCTTCTTGCCGAGCCAGCCGGCGTCGACCATCTGGACCAGAAGAGGACTCGGCCGATAACGAGGATCTCCAAAGCCGTTCTGCAACACCCGCAGAATCGCCAGACAGGTGTCGAGGCCGATGAAATCGGCCAGAGCCAGCGGACCCATGGGGTGATTCATGCCGAGCTTCATGACGCCGTCGATCGCGTCCCGGCTGGCAACTCCTTCCCGCAGAGTCTCGATCGCCTCGTTGATCATCGGCATCAGAACGCGGTTGGAAACGAAACCCGGAAAGTCATTGCAGAAGATCGGCGTCTTGCCCATCCGCCGAGCCAGCTCCTCGGTCGCGGCCGCCGTCTCCTCCGACGTCGCGATCCCGCGGATCACCTCCACCAGCCCCATGACCGGAACGGGATTCATGAAGTGCATGCCGATGACGCGGTCGGGCCGGGCGGTCGCCGCGGCCAGGCGCGTGATGGAGATGGACGATGTGTTGGAAGCGAGAAGAGCCGGAGCCGAAAGGATCGCGTCGAGGCGGCGGAACAGGTCCTTCTTGACGCTCTCGTTCTCCACCACGGCTTCCACAACGAAATCGGCGGAGGAAAAACGCGACAGGTCCGTCGAGCAGGAAAGACGGCCGAGCGCCGCTTCTTTGTCCGCGGGAGCGCGCTTGCCGCGGGCGACTTCCCGGTCGAGGTTCTTCTCGATCGTGGAGCGGCCCCGGGCCAGGAGATCGTCGGACACGTCCGCAAGCAGGACCGTGAAACCGGAGGCCGCGGCGACATGGGCGATCCCGTTGCCCATCTGCCCCGCGCCCACCACCCCGATGGTGCGGATCTCCACGAGGAAGACTCTATCCGAGGATCCTGTGCCTGTCAGCCGCCGCGCCCTGAATGGACACGGACTCAGTTCAAGCGCGTCTGGCTGTCAGCTGACAGCTATGAGCTGACAGCTTGAACACTTTACGTGATCGCTACCCGCATTCTTGGAGTTCCGAACCGGGAGAGGACTGCGATGCCTACGGCGACGATCGACGCGGCGGACCAGACCACGCCGCCCACGAGCGGCAGGAGAGAAACCGCGCCCAGAATCGCGAAGCCCGCGGCCAGAGCCGCCGGACGGCGCGCCGGAGCGACGCTGCGAATCACCTTCTGGCCCAGGAAGAGAAAGAGCACCGCCATCCCGAAGACCTTCGCCGCGACCGCGCAGAGCGCGAGCGCCAGAGCGACGGGAATCGCCACGAATGCCGGGAGCAGCGCGAGCGCGGCGGCCGCTGCGAGGAAGAGCGTCAGGACTCCGAGCGCTCCGGCGAGAAGAATGCCGCCCAAGTCTCCGCCGGCGGAGGCCGCGGCGCGGGCAAAGGGCGAGCCCAGAGCGTAGAGCAGCAGCAGGCTGACTGCCAGCCAGCCGGCCAGTGCGACGAGCCGGAGTCCGGCGAGGAGCATCGGGTGCGGAGGCGTTTCCCACGGCGCGCGCGAGAGCTCCTCGAGATAGAGACGCAAGAGCGAGCCCGGCGTGGACACCGTGCCCCGGACCGGGAGCGGACCGCCGAGGGACCGCACGTCACCGCCAAAGACGGAGAGATTCCCGAGGACTTCGCCGGTTCGCCCGAAGGAGACGCTGCCGCCCCATACGATGACGTCGCCCGAGACGGGGGCCGCGATCCGGACGTTCCCGAAGACGGAGACGACGCGGCCGGAGACCGGTCGATCCACATTGAGATCACGCCCGAGGGAAGTGATGCGGGAGACCGGCGCCGCGGTGGAGACGGCGAAGAGAAGCGCCCCCGCGAGCATCGCGCGATCGGATCAGCGCCGCGCGCGGGCCAGAGCGCGCGAGAGCCCGAACGCGGTCGGAGCGAGCAGGGCCAGCGCGGCCAGCCCCAGTCCCTCCTGCCGGCGGAGCGCTTCGGACAGGGCCGCTAATCCCGCGGGTCCGACGGCCAGGAGCTCCGTGAGCAGACGCGGGAGGGTCCGCACCAGCATCCAGAGCGGACCGATCACGGCCATCCCGCCCAATCCGGCCTGCTCGGAGAGCGTCAGGGCCGGCAGCGTCAGCGCCACGAGACCGGCCAGGAAGACCCCGGCGCAGAGACCCAGAGGAGCGCGCCAGAGCGAGAAATCCTTGAGCTCGCGGCGAGAGAAGGGGCGGAGCCGGATAACACGGCTGGAGAGGTCGTGCGCCGCGAGATCCGAGGCAACTTCGCCCAGACTCCGGTCCAGCTGGACAGCCATCGCCACTTGATCGCGGCAGCTCGCGCAGGTCTGCACGTGCTCGCCTGCGCGCGCATCGACGACCGGCTCCGCGCCGCCTGCAAGGGCTTGCGCGTCTATCGGATCGATCGGCCGCGGGCACGGGCTCATGACAACTCTCCTGCCAACCTTTCCTTCAATACGGCTCGGGCGCGAAAGAGTTTGTTCTTGACGGTCCCCAGGGGCATGTTCTTGACGTCGGCGATCTCCTCGTAGGAGAGGCCGGTGAAATGGCGTAAGGCGATGAGCTCCCGGAACTCCTCCGGCAACTCCGCGATGGCGGCGGCGATCGCGTCTCCTCTCTGGGTGTTGCGGAGCTGTCCGAAAGGGTCTAACTCCGAGCTCTTGTACTCCGGGGAGGACACTCGGCCGTCCTGGTCCGTCGTCTCCAGGGGGACCGTCCGGGGCTTTTTCTTGCGCAGCTGATCGATCGCGGCATTCCCCGAAATGCGAAAGAGCCATGTCGAGAACTTGAATTCGGGGTTGTACCGGTCGAGGGCCTGAAACACTTTGAGAAAGATCTCCTGCGTCAGATCGAGAGCCTCGTCCCGGCTTCCCACCATACGAGCCACGTGCGAGAGGATACGGCCCTGGTAGCGCCGTACCAGCACCTCGAAGAGGTCCTCCTCGCCGGCGAGAATGCGGCGCACCAGCTCTTCATCGGGGAGGTCCTCCAAAGCCTTCTTCTCCAAACTCTTCCCGGGATTACAATTCCTCGCTCATTCTAAATCGCCGGTTCCGGCAGGAGGCACCGCGTGAGTCAAGTCGCCGAGCCCCAGTTTCCGACCATAGGGACCTCTCCCCAGGGAGTCGATTCCGCCAATCCCTTCGAGGAAATGATGTCGCGATTCGATGTCGCGGCGCAGAAACTGGGGCTCGATCCCGGTCTCTACAAAGTCCTCCGCGAGCCGGTCCGTGAGACCAAGGTCTCCATTCCCATTGTCATGGACGACGGGCGGATCGAGGTGTTCGTGGGCTACCGCGTTCTCCACAACATCGCGCGCGGTCCGGGCAAAGGCGGCATTCGCTACGACAAGAACGTGTCGCTCGACGAGGTGCGCGCCCTGGCCGCCTGGATGACCTGGAAGTGTGCGGTCGTCAACATTCCCTTCGGCGGAGCCAAAGGCGGCGTCATTTGCGACCCGCAGAGTTTGTCGCGGTCGGAGCTCGAGCGCATTACCCGACGCTACACCGCCGAGCTGATGGATCAATTCGGGCCGGAGAAGGACGTGCCCGCCCCGGACATGGGCACCAATCCGCAGACGATGGCCTGGGTCATGGACACGTTCTCGATGCATCAGCGGCACACCGTCACGTCCGTCGTCACCGGAAAGCCGCTCTCGCTCGGCGGCTCGCGCGGGCGCGTCGAGGCGACCGGCCGCGGACTCATGCTGATCTGCCGGGAAGCGGCGCCGCTGAAGGGCCTGACCCTGCCGGGCAGCCGCATCGTCGTGCAGGGATTCGGCAACGTCGGCTCGATCGCCGCGCGGATGTGTCACGAGGCGGGGGCCAAGATTCTGGCGGTCTCCGACATCAACGGCGGCATCGTCGATCCGAAGGGTCTGGACATTCCCGCCGTCCTGGCCCATTACGAGAAGGCCCGTTCCTTCGACGGCCTGCCGCGGGTCCAGAAAGTCGACAACGCCGCTCTGCTCGAGCTCGATTGCGACATTTTGATCCCGGCGGCGAACGAAAATCAGATCCGCGGCAAGAACGCCGAGGCCATCAAGGCGAAGATCATCGTGGAAGGCGCCAATGGCCCGACCACCCAGCGCGCCGACGAGATCCTCAAGCAGAAGGACATTCTCGTCGTTCCGGACATCCTGGCCAACGCCGGCGGCGTGACCGTTTCTTACTTCGAGTGGGTGCAGGACCGCGCCGGCTTCTTCTGGCGGGAATCGGAGGTCAACGAGCGCCTGGAGGACATTCTGGTTCAGTCCTTCCGCGACGTCGCCGAGATGGCCAAGAAGTACAACGTCACATTCCGCATCGCCGCGTACATGCTGGGCATCTCACGCGTCGCGCACGACACGATGGTCCGGGGACTCTATGCCTGACGGCGCCTGGGGACTCGGTAAACGGTAAACGGTAAACGGTAAACGGAAAGGACGAACCGGGACGAATCGTTTCCCGTTTCCCATTTCCCGTTTTACGATCCCAGC
>DATFTF010000035.1:0-2210 GCA_035262245.1 Thermoanaerobaculia bacterium | reverse complement strand
CAGCTCCGGGGGGATGAGCGTTTCGATCTTCTGGGGATCGAGCGCCTCTCCGCTCCCCGGCAGCAGGTCACGCTGGTGATTCATCGAACGGGGGGGAAGGAGGAGCGTGTCCCGCTGCTCGTGCGGATCGACACGCCGATCGAGGTCGACTACTACCGCCATGGCGGCATCCTCCCCTTCGTCCTGCGCCAGCTGGTGGCCTGACCGCCGTCCACGGCCATACAATATATATATTGTCAGCCGGCCCGGAAGCCGCGGTGGGCGGCCCGTCCCTCGAGGGCGGCCGGTGATTCCGTTGCATCACGGACCGGCCTCTCCCGGCTTGGACAATGCGGAGCCGGGGGTTATTGTGTTGGGGATGGACCGAAACGAATCCTCCGGGCAACGTCTCCTCGACGCCTGCTTCGGCCGGCCTGTCGACCGCCCGCCGGTCTGGATGATGCGTCAGGCCGGGCGGTATTTGCCCGAGTACCGGGAGGTCCGTGCGCGGGCCTCGTTCCTGGATCTGTGCCGCCGGCCCGATCTGGCAATCGAGGTGTCTCTCCAGCCGTTTCGCCGCTTTGCGCCCGACGGCGTCATTTTCTTTTCCGACATTCTGGTCCCGGTGCAGGCCATGGGCCTTCCCATCCAGTTCGGCGACGGAGGCCCGGAGCTGCCCGAGCCCGTCCGATCCTCCTCCGACCTCGCCCGCCTTTCCCGGTTCGACCCTTCGGAGAAAGTCGCGTTCACCGGCCAGATCCTGGCGGCTTTGAGAAGCGAGGTGGGCTCCTGCGCCGCGGTTCTCGGCTTCGCCGGAGCGCCCTGGACGCTGGCTTCCTACATTGTCGAAGGCGGCGGTTCGAAGTCCTTCGCCGTGATCAAGCAGATGATGGGACGCGACCCCGCGGCGCTCTCGCGGCTCCTCGATCTCCTCGCCGACGTGGTCGCCGACGTCCTCTCCTTCCAGATCGAGTCGGGCGCGCAGGCCGTGCAGCTCTTCGATACCTGGGCCGGCGAGCTGACCGGCGAGGACTATAGGCGGTGGGCGCTTCCCGCCGCGGCCCGGGCCATTGCCGGCATCCGGCGGCGCGGCGCTCCGGTCATTCTCTTCGTCAACGGCTGCGGCCATCTGGTGGAAGCGATGGCCGAGTCGGGAGCGGACGTTCTCTCGATCGACTGGCGCACGCCCCTCCCCGAAGCCCGGCGCCGGGCTCCCAGACAGGCCCTCCAGGGCAATCTCGATCCGGGAACCTTGCTGGCAACTCCCGAAGAGGTCTCCCGCCGGACGCGCCGTCTGGTCGAGGAGCTCTCCGGCCGCGCGCATGTGGTCAATCTCGGGCATGGCGTGTTGCCCCAGACCCCCGTCGAGTGTGTCGAGGCTTTTTTCGAAACAGTGAAGAATGGAGCTCTCAGCTCTCAGCTGTCAGCTGTCAGCCAGACAGGTGACGGGGCGAAGCTGAGAGCTGAAAGCTGACGGCTGAAAGCTCATGAATCCTCATGACGTCTCGCTCGATTTGTTAAAGCGCTACAACGTCCCCGGGCCGCGCTATACCTCGTACCCCACCGCGCCGGTCTGGAAGGAAGACTTCACTCCCGGGGACTACGCGACCGTCTTGACCGAGAGCTCCGCGGCTTCCCGTCCCGCGCCGCTCTCTCTCTACGTGCATCTCCCCTTCTGCGAGAAGCTCTGCTACTTCTGCGGCTGCACCGTCGTCATCACCGGCTCGCAGCACAGCCTCGAAGACGCGTATCTGGAGACGGTCGAGCGGGAGATCGACTGGGTGGCCGACCGCCTGGGCCGAGACCGCCCGGTCATCCAGTTCCATCTGGGCGGAGGCACTCCGACCTACTTCGCTCCGGAGCGGCTGCTGCGCCTGGGACGGAAGTTCCGCGACCGTTTCCGCTTTGCCTCGGACGCGGAGATCGGCGTGGAGGTCGACCCGCGGGTCACCGCGCGCGAGCACCTTCTGACGCTGGCGCGGCTGGGCTTCAACCGGCTCTCGATGGGCGTGCAGGACTTCGAGCCGAGGGTCCAGATCGCCATCAACCGGCTCCAGCCTTATGACGACACCCGCCGTCTGGTGGAGCAGGCCCGGGAGCTCGGGTTTCCCTCGATCAACATGGACCTCATCTTCGGACTGCCCTACCAGACCGCGGCGAGCTTCTCCGACACGATCGACAAGGTCCTGGCCATCGGCCCCGACCGCCTGGCGGTCTACTCCTACGCCAAC
>DATFTF010000034.1:0-8785 GCA_035262245.1 Thermoanaerobaculia bacterium | reverse complement strand
TTGACGATCTTGAAGCCCTTCTCCCATTCGGCGACGAGAGAGGGAATGAACTCCGGAGGATGCTGGAGGTCCGCGTCCATGGTGATCACTGCGTCCCCGCGGCTGTGGCTCATCGCGGCGAGGATTCCACCCTGGTGCCCGAAGTTTCGGGTCAGCGACACGAAACGGACCCGCTTGTCCGCCGCGTGAAGGCGCCGCAGGACTTCCAGGGATCCGTCGGTGCTGCCGTTTTCCGCGATGACAATCTCGAAGTCGTATTCGAGACGCTGCATCACCTCGGAGACGGCGGCGCAGAAGGCGGGCAGATTCTCCTCTTCGTTGAAGGCCGGAGCCGCTACCGAAAGGAGGCGTCGAGCCTTCATCTCCCCGTCCTTCGAAGTCGAAGCCCGGGGAGCCGCCGTGAGAGCATCGCCATCATTTTGCACGAGCAGGGCCGTTCTCGACGGCGAGGATCTCCCAGCGCCTCCGCGCATTCAACAGGGATCGGCGAGCCGCGAACAATCAGATCTGGAGGCTTTCCGGTCCGGCTCACGGACTCAGGGCGGAAATCTTTTCGGGAGGGGGGAGCGAGGCCGGCTCGGCCGCGATCGACCACTCGTGGTAATCCGCGGTCACCGACGCGGAGTCTCCGTCGCGCACAACCCGGCCTTCGTGAATCCAGATCGCCCTCCGGCAATTCTCCCGGATCTGGGCCAGGGCATGGGACACGAAGAGCACGGTCTTTCCGGCGCTGCGGAAGGCCTCCATGCGGTCCAGGCACTTCTGTTGAAACCGCTCGTCTCCGACCGAGAGCGCCTCGTCCACCAGGAGGATGTCCGGGTCCACGTCGGTGGCGACGGAAAACGCCAGCCGGGCCATCATGCCCGTGGAGTAGGTCCGAATCGGCGCGTCGACGAAGTCTTGCAGCTCGGCCCATTCGATGATCCGGACGAGCCGTTGCTTCATCTCTCGGCGTGAAAATCCGAGGAGAGCGCCCTGGAGCATGACGTTCTCGCGGCCGGTCAGCTCTCCATGGAGTCCCAGGCCCAGCTCGAGCAAGGGCGCGATCGTGCCGGCGACCTGGACCCGGCCGGAGGTGGGCGGGATGACCTTGGCCACCACCTTCAAGAGCGTGCTCTTGCCGGCCCCGTTCCGGCCGATCAGTCCGACCGTCTCAGACGGCTCGATCTCCAGGGACACCCCCCGGAGAGCCTCGAAGTCGTCGTAGGTCACGCGGCGCTTGACCCAGCGGATGGCGTATTCCTTGAGCGAGCCGATGCGTTCCCGTGGAACGCGATACCGGACGCAGACGTCTCCGAGGCGAATGGCGGGCGTGTTCATGTCCGAAAGGCGAATTCGTCGACGCGATGAGAGAAGTACACCCAGCCGGTCGCAAACACCAGGACAGCGATCGCCACGGAGGCAGCCAGGAGCGTCGGGGAGGGAAGAACCCCGTCGTAGATCGGACGCCGAAAAGTCTGCACCAGGTAAAACATCGGATTGAGCCAGAGGGCCAGACGGAATTTCGCCGGCACGATCGACGGGTGGTAAACGATGGGGGTCAGAAAAAACCAGGTCTGAATGAACACCAGGTACATCTCACGGATGTCCGTGAATCGCGACGCGAGCGTGAAGAGCAGGAAGCCGACTCCCGCCGAGAAGAGCATCAGAATGAAGACCGAGATGGGCAGAAACCACCATGTCGCGTAAAGGGGATATCCGGTCGCACCGAGAATCAGGATCAGGGGGACGATCGAGAGAACCAGATTGACCAGTCCAACGCCGATCGCCGAGGCGACGAAGACCGAGCGCGGGATGTAGATGCGTTTGGCGATTTCGTTGGAGTCCTGGGTCTGCGAAGCGGCCGAAGAGGTGGTCTGAGAAAAGAATGTCCAGAAGATCGATCCGGTCATGAAATAGACGGGATAGTTTCGAATCTGCTGCTTCAAGAGCGCCGAGAAAACCAGCGTCAGGGCGATCATGTTCAGCAGGGGAGCGAGCATGGTCCAGAAGACGCCCAGGATCGAGCGCTTGTAGCGGACCTTGATGTCCCGGATGACCAGCTCGGAGACCAGGAAGCGGTACTTCCAGAGAGCCCGAGCCTCCTCCAGGATTCGTGATCCGCGGCGCGCGGAGTCGTAGACCCGCACGCCTTCGGTCGGTGTGATCGCCCTCGCGCTCAAAAAACCCCGAAACCTCCGACGAAATTCTATCCGAGCGTTGCGGAGGCCGCTGTCAGCTTCAGCGCCTCCAGTGCCGCCGCGGCGCGCCGGGACCAGTCGTGCTCGCGGGCCCGCGCGACGCAGCGCCTCCGGAAGGACGCGGAGCCCGAGAGTTCGCGGGCGTGGTCCAGGGCGGCGGCGAATCCGGACGCGCCGGAGGCGATCAAGACTTCCGGGATCCGCGCGCACTCGGGAATCTCGGTCGAAAGCACGGGCAATCCCGCCGCGAGATACTCGTAGAGCTTGATGGGCGAGGCGTGGTATCCCTCGGGCCCGGCTCGAAAAGGAATCAGTCCCACGTCGAAGGAAGCGAGCAGAGCGGGCATCGCCGCGTAGGGACGGCGGCCCAGGAAGGCCAGGTTGGCCGGCGGGCGCGCGAGCAGGCGGGAGAACGAATCGTCCAGCGCTTCGCCGACCAGAAAAATGTCCCAATCCGGGCGAGAAGAGGCCAGCCCCGCGAGCAGCTCGGCGTCCACCCAGCGTGCCAGCGCGCCGACATATCCGGCGACGCCCCGTCCCGCCGCCCGTGAGCGCGCCACCGGCTCGGGAATCGAAATGGCCGCCGACGGCTTCTGGAAGAAATCCGCGTCCACGCCGTTGGGCAGGAGAATCGCGTCGGGGCGCGCCGCGCGAACCTCCTCCAGCAGGGGCGCTGAAACGGCGAACACGGCTTGCGCGCGCGCAAGCGCCCGGTCGTGATTCCTGCGAAGAACGCGGCGGGGCTGCGTGAAGACCTCGAGGTCGTCGATCACGTCGTAGACCAGGCGCGCGCCCTGCAGCTCCTCGTCGGACGGAACGTTGTAGGCGAAGGCCCAGACGATGGTCTGGGGCATGCCCTCGAGAGGACACCCGTGCGGGCGGCGCAGGAAGAGGTTGGGCTCTCGTTGTTCCAGCGCCGGACCCGCGCCGGCCTCTTCTCCGAGGTCGAAGACCACCGGAAACCCGAGGCGTGCAAACGCCCGCGCCAGGTGATGCGGCCGCTGGACCAGAGTGATTTCCCACCCGATGGTCGGCGGAAAACGAAAGAGCGCTCCCATCTGTTCAGCGCGTTTCTTGACGTCTTCCGCGGATGCGGCCCCGGAAGCGCCCGGGAGCCTCGGAGCCGAGGACCACTTCTCCTCGTAGCGCCGCCGGTTCTCGTCGTAAATGCGCCGATACTCCTCCTCGGCAAGAGATCGGAATGCGCCCCGTCCCCAGTGGTGCACGAAGGAGTCCCGGGCCACGGCGATGCGGAGGCCCGCGCCGCGGATGCGGCGGCTGTAGTCGTCATCCTCGAACATGCCCACCGCGAATCGCTCGTCGAGCGGGCCGACCGCGTCGTACACCGTCCGGCGCATCAGCACGCAGAACATCGCCAGCATGGGGAGGGGATCCAGCCGTCCCGAATGCGATCTCACGAAACTTCGCGCCCAGGCCTCGAGATCCTCCGGATCGCGGTATCCGACTTCGACCCGGGCCTCGTTGGCGATCTCGTTGGTGGAGGGGCCGACCATCGCGAGGGACGGGTCGCGCTCCAGGTGGCGCACGAGGGCGGAGAGCCAGCCGCGCGTGACGACGGTGTCGTTGTTGAGCAGGCAGAGGTACGCTCCGCGAGCCTCCCGCGCCCCGGCATTGACCGCCGGAGCGAATCCGCGATTCTCGTTGAAGGCCAGAAGGCGAAGGCTCTGTCCGCGGCGGCCGGCTTCCTCGATGAGCCACTGCCGCGAGCCGTCCGTCGAACCGTTGTCGACCACGATCGTCTCGACCCGCGGCCAGTCCGAGGCTCGATCCAGGGAGGCCAGGCAGAGGCGGGTGTAGTCGAGGCCGTTCCAGGTGGCAATCACGATCGAGATCAGTGGATAGAGATCGAGAATCCATCGTTCCAGGTCCTCGGCCCGCCGATCCCAGGTGTTCTCGCGCGCGAAGGAGCGTCGCCTCACCGCCGCGTCCGGTCCTTCCGACGCCGCCGCTTCGATGGCGCGCGCGAAGGCCATCGGTTCGCCGGCCAGACGCACGAGACCCTGTTCGGCGAGCGGCGTCAGGGACCGCAGCGGGGTGGCGACGACTCCGCGTCCGGCGGCCAGCGCTTCATAGACCTTGACGGGGTCGACCGAATGGGTGAGGGGAGTCAGGCGGAAAGGCACGATCTCTACGTCGAAACCGTCGCGCAGGGCGGGCAGCTCCCGATGCGGTCGCTCGCCGTGAAAGACGATGTTCGGCAACCCGCTCTTAAACGGGACCGGAACGTTCTCCGTGCCGCCGACGATCTCGAAACGCCAGTTCGGCCGCAGCCGCGCCAGCTCCTCGAGAAGCTCCCCGTCGAACCAGGCATCCAGGGCTCCGACGTATCCCACGGTCAGCGCGTCTTTCCCGGGCCGGGGATTCGGAAGCGGGCCGAAGAGCTCGGCGTCGCAGGCGTTGGGCAAGAGGCGCGTGTTGGAGCAAAGGCGCGAAAGACGCTCGAGGAGTCCCGGCGACGTGGCCGTCACCAGGTCGGCCCGCGAAGCGAGCCGCCGCTCCTCCTCCTCGATGCCCGGTCGGTTCGTAGCGAACCCGCTGTGCTCGTCGAGGCAGTCATAGACGATCTTCCAACCGAAGCGTTCGGAGAGGGCGGCGGCCAGCGGCGTCCAGAACGGCGATTGAACGACGACCGCGGCCTCCTCGATACGGTAGTCCTCGCGGATGCGGGCGAGACTCTCCTCGGCCAGGCGAAGCGACTGCCCCTGCAGCCTCCGGTCGGCCGGATCCTCGCGGGCGACGCCCGCGATCGGCACGGCCGTCACGCCCGGCGCGACTCCCGTCGCCTCCGAAGGCTCGCCGGGCCCCTTGAGCGCGCCGTAAAAGATGCGATGCCCCCGGCGCGCCAGAGCCTCCGCCAGCTGCTGCGGTCTTTGCCTTCGATAAGACCAGGCGATCACCGGCAGGAAGACGATTTCCGGACGGCCGGGTCGCGCCTGCTTCGAATCGAACTCGAAGCGCGGGATATCGATGTCCGGTTTGCGGATTCCCAGGAGGCGCTCCGGGGCGAAGCGCCGCCGAATCGCCCTCCTCCAGGAGAGCGGCAGGAGCTCTCGTGCCCAGGCGTAAAGGCGGCCTCGCCAGCTCCGTTCCCAGCTCGGCCTCATGCGCTGGCCTTCAGTCTCTCCCGCAGCATCGCGAGGCGCGCGGCGATCCGGCCTCCCGCGACCGCCGGGGCGTAGAGCTCGGCGATCCTTCGGCGCGCAGCCTCACCGCGACGCCTTCCTTCCTCCGGGTCGCTCACCACCCGGCGCAGCTGCGCGGCGGCATCCTGCAGATCGGGCTCGGCCCACCGGGAACCGGCTGGGTAGTCCCGGATCGTGTCCGTCAGCACGCGATACGTCCACCGCACGGGAAATCCGGTCGCCTGGTCCAGGTAATCCGCGCAGCCGGAATAATCGGTGGCGACGACCGGCTTGCCCAACGCCATCGCCTCGGCGATGGGGAAGCCGAATCCTTCGCTGCGATGGAGCGAGACGTAGGCGTCGCAGGAGGCGAGGAGTTGAACGATCTCGAGCCGCGAGAGCGGCTCGTCGAACACGCAGACGCGAGCACCGCGCCCGGCGGCGGCGAGTTCCTCCAGCAGCCCGGGGATCTGCCGGGCGTTGCGAAGCTGAACCCGCAGCGCGATCCTGTCGGAAGGGGTGAACGCAGCGGTGAAGGCGCGCACGACGCCGAGAGGATTCTTCCGTTCGGGAACGCTCGTGGCATCGGCGATGGTCAGAAACGTGAAGTCCTCTTCCGGGCGATGCGGCGGCGCGGGCTCCGGAGCACCCTCGGCGACGGCGACCGCAGGCGGCACCACGACCACCGGCAGAGGCGAGACGGACGCGATTGCGCGGCGGCAGAAGTCTGTGGCGACCCATATCTCGTCGAAATAGTCGAACCGGTCTCTCCACCGGGACGGGAAGGTCTCCGATTCCCAGTACCAGTAAGCGACGTTGGCCCGGCCGCCGTGCAGGCGCGGGCCGAGCTCCTCGACCACGCCGTCCGCGCCGTCGGCGTTGACGTGGTAGAGATTCACGTCGAAGGGTGCGCGCGCCTCGCCGTCGCGGCGCTCCTCGGACGAGGCCTCGATCCGGGCCACAGGGACTCCCGCCAGCTCGGCGGCTTGCGCCAGAGCCCGCGCCGATTGGCCCACGCCCGTTGGTGAGGCGAAGTAGCCGATCAGGTTCAGGCCCCGGGCAAGCCTGCGGTCGATGCTGCCGGATCTTCGAGAGCCCGACCGGCGGTCGATGCCGAAGTCGCGGCGAAGCGCGTAGGTGTGGTAGCGCTCTCTGAGCGAGGCCGGGAGGAGCTCGCGAAGGCGTTCACGAAGCCGGCGCATTCCGAATCGATTATTGCCGATCGGTGCCCGCGGTCCCGCCGATTTTGACCTGCCGGGAGCCGGTGCGAGGCGTCCAGGCGCGACGGGAGCGCGTCAGACCGCGGCGCCCCGACTCGCCGGCTCGAACGGTACGAACGGACGGCCGGCCAGAGCATCCGCGATTCGGTCCGAGGCGCGGCCGTCGCCGTAGGGATTTCCCGCTTCGGCCATCGCCTCCAGCTCGGCGGAATTCCGGAGAAGCCGGGACGCGGCGAGGACGATGGCCTCCTCGTCGGTCCCCACGAGCCGGGCCAGTCCGGCCTCGATGCCTTCCGGACGTTCCGTCTTCTCCCGCAGCACCAGGACGGGCTTGCGAAAGGTGGGCGCTTCCTCCTGAAGACCTCCCGAGTCGGTGAGAACGAGCCGGCATCGGCGCAGCAACCGGACCATCTCGTCGTAATCGACCGGCTCGCGCAGCTCCACGTTGGCGAGGCCCGCGTTTTGCCGGACGGCTTGGAGGACGTTGGGATTGGGGTGTGCGACATGGACGAAACGCGTCGCCGGGAAGGCCACGGCCAGGCGAGCCACCGCCCGGACGATACGCTCCATGGGCTGGCCGAAGCTCTCCCGGCGGTGGGCGGTGATGAGGACGACGTCCTCCTGAGGGACGGATCCCTGCCGGTCCGCGATCTGGAGCAGCGCGTCCACGACCGTGTTTCCGGTCACGTGGATACGGCCCATGGGAACACCCTCCGACGCCAGGGCCGCGGCCGCGCGGGCCGTCGGAGCGAACGCGGCGGCGGCGACCAGATCGACGACGCGGCGGTTCAGCTCCTCGGGAAAGGGGCGCGAGAGATCGCCGGTGCGCAGCCCTGCCTCGACGTGCGCAACGGGAATCCTTCGATGAAAGGCGGCAAGACCGGCGCACAGCGCGGTGGTGGTGTCTCCCTGAACCAGAAGCCAGTCCGCGCCGCGCTCGCGCAGGACGCGGTCGAGGGCCTCGAACGACCGGGACGCGAGATCATTCAAGGCCTGATCCGGCCGCATGAGGTCGAGATCGACGTCCGGAACGATGCCGAAGAGGCCGGTAACCTGATCGAGCATTTCGCGGTGCTGAGCCGTCGCGCACACCGCGACACGAAAACTGTCCGACTCGCGCCGCAGCCGCTGGATCACCGGGGCGAGCTTGATCGCCTCGGGCCGGGTCCCGAACACGATCAGGATGTTGCGGGGGGCGCTCATGCGATTCCCGGAAACCGGGCCGCATCGTGAAGACGAACTGTCGTCGATGCCGGCATCGTCTCGTGGCAGTGTACCAGCCGGTCCCGCGGCCGGAAGGCGTGGTGCGGGAGAGGAGCTCTACGCTTCGCCGCGGCGGGCGAGCAGGCGCAGGGCGACCGCCAGGATCGCCAGCGCCAGCACCGCGCGCCCCGCGCGCCCTGCATCGGGAATCGAGGCGGGATTTCCGGGCGGCGGAGTCGGTGTCACGAGCGGTGGCGTCGGGGTCGCCGCTGCCAGAGTCGGGGTCGGAGTCGGCGTGGGCGGGACAACCTGGACGACTCCGTTCATCGCCGTTCCGGTCGGGCTGCTGTGCACCACGCAGTAGTAGAGGAAGGTCCCGGGAGCGGTGAAGGTGTGCGAGAACGTCGCCCCGGTCGAGAGAACCCCGGAGTCCCAGACCTCCGGGCCGGACGTGGCGTTGCTGGTGGAGGAGTGCGGCGATCCCATCCAGACCCAGGTGACCTTCTCGCCGGGTGCGATGGTGACGGACGAGGGAGAAAAAGCGATCCCGGGGCCGACGTTGACCGTCTGGTCGGCGCGGGCAGCGGAGACTCCGAGGAGGAGAAGAAAGGCCAGAGCTCGAAAGCGCAACGTCGCGGCATCGTATCGCAGCGCCGCTGTCTTCGCCTTTTCGAGCGCCCTCGCCCGAAAAGGCTTCAGAATAGGCGCGCAGCATGGTCGAGACGGCCGCGGTCATCGTTCACTATCGAACGCCGGACGAGACCGTTCGCGCCGCGCGGGCGGTGGCGGAGACTTCCGACGCGCCGATCCTCATCGTCGACAACGGGTCCGGGGATGGGATTTCGGAGCGGCTGGCCCGGGAGTTGCCGCAGGTCCGGGTGCTCGTCTTACCGGTCAATCGCGGTTACGCCGCGGCCTGCAATCAGGGAGCGCGGGAGACGAGCGAGCCGGCGATCCTCTTTTTGAATTCCGACGCCTTCGTCGCGCCCGGAGCGATCAGCGCTCTCGTGGCAACTCTCGATCGGAATCCACGGGCCGC
>DATFTF010000033.1:0-7111 GCA_035262245.1 Thermoanaerobaculia bacterium | reverse complement strand
CTCGGCAGGCGCCCTGCTGGCGGGGATGCTGGCGTTCGTCCCCTGGATCCCCACCCTCGCCGCGCAACCGCCCGCAGCCACGGCCTGGATGTACGAGCCGCTTTCCTCCTCGACGATCGCGTTTCTCTCGACGCTCGGTGGAGCGGGGCGAATCCCCATTCCGCTGGGAGGACCCCTTCCGGCGGCGCTCACGGCGCTCGGCGCCGCCGTTGGAATCGGTCTCTTGATTGCCGTCTGGCTCTCGGCCCGCCGGGACTCCGAATGCTCCGATGCGATCGGCCTGGTTCTCCTGACCATGATCCCGATCCTGGCAGTCTCACTCATGCGCCCGGTCGCCTTCCCGGGTCGCAGCGAGATGGTGATCCTTCCCCTCTGGATCTGGGCGGCGGGCCGCGCAGCGCCGAGGCTTCAGGCTGCGCGGTGGCTGGTCGCGGCAGCCGCGGCCGTCGCCCTGGCTTCGAGCGCGATCGTTCTCCTCGCGCCCAAGGCGGAATCCTCGCCCACTCGAGTCGTCTCAGCCGTCATGCGGGCTTCACGGCCGGGCGATACGGTCATCGCCTCCGGCGCTTTCTATCTCCCGGCTCGACTGGCCCGGGATCGCCGACAGCTGCCGGCGAGTCTCGCGGCCTTCCCGGCCGAACAGGCGGATCACCCGGGATGGATCACGTTGCGATCGCCGCTCGACTCCGACTTCGAGAATTTCGCCCGCGTTCTGGCGCAAACGCCGACCGGCCGCCGCATCTTCCTTCTGCTTCCGCCCGCGGCCCGCAACGCCCGTCTCGAACGCCTGCTGATGGAACGCGGCTCGCTGCGGCTTGCCACCGACGCGCCCGACGCGCTCGTCTATGTGTGCACGGCGCGATGACCGCTTCACCGGCCGCGGGCGTCACCGCTTTCGCGCCAACGCCAGCAGGGACAGTCCGTAGGCCGGCGGAGCCTTTTCCTCGGACTTCAAGAGCGGCAGCACGAGCGAGAACGCGCGCAGCTGGTTTCGCGGCAGAACGCGGCGGCGCAGGATCCGCCCGTTGACGTACCAGCCCCACACCCCGGGTCGATTGAGGAACCGGCAATCTTCGACCGCGAAACCCGCGGCCTGGAGCTTCTCCTCGACTTCCGCCTTCTCGTAGCGCCGGAAGTGATGCAGCTGCTGATCCAGAGTCCCGTACAGTCGGGCGAGCGCCGGAACGAGCAGGATCAGCCGGCCACCGGGGCGGAGGATCGCGAAGAGATTGGCCAGGGTGGCGCGATCGTCCTCGATGTGCTCGAGCACATTGCAGCAAACGACGGTGTCGAGGTCGAGCGCTTCGAGCTCCTGGCGCGACGCGGCGTCCAGTGGAAAGCGATAGGACGCCACCCGCACGTTGGGAGCGTCTCGGAACGTGCCGCGCATGTATTCCAGAGCCATGGGATCGAGGTCGGAGGCGATGATCAGACCGCGCGGCCCCTCCGAGGGGGTCTGCAGGAGATGGCGCGTGACGTTCCCGAAGCCCGCGCCGATCTCCAGGATCCGGCCTCCCAGAGCGTTCCGAAACCGATCGACGATCCAGCGGTTGTACGGCTCGAGCTTGGCCAGCCGGGCCAGCGTGACATGGCCGACGTTGCGGGGATCCTCGGTCTCACGCACAGCGTGGCGGATGATGGTCCACAGAGCGGAGAACGCGTCTTTCCACCCGATCTTCTTTCCCTCTTCGTAGGTCCGGCCGTAGTACGAGATGGGAACCTCGTACACCCGATACCCGCGCCGCGCCACCTTGGCCGTGATCTCCGGCTCGATGCCGAAGCGGCGTGACTCGATCGTCATGGAGGCCACGACTTCGCGGCGGAACATCTTGTAGCAGGTCTCCATGTCGGTCAGATTGAGGTTGGTGAACATGTTGGAAGCGAGGGTGAGGAAGCGATTCCCCACCGTGTGCCAGAAGTAGAGGACGCGCCGCTCTCCTCCTCCCAGGAACCGGGACCCGAAAACCACGTCGGCATGCCCTTCCGCGATCGGCTTCAAGAGGCGCGGATACTCGCGCGGGTCGTACTCTAGGTCGGCATCCTGCACAACGACGACGTCTCCGGTCGCATACCGGAAACCGACCGAGACCGCGGCTCCCTTCCCCATGTTCTGAGGCTGGAAGAAGACGCGAACGCCCTCCACGCCGTCCATCCCTCGCAGAATGTCGCGGGTTCCGTCGGTCGATCCGTCGTCCACGATCAGAATCTCTTTCTCGATGGGCACGGCCCTGACCAGCCCGACGATCTCCCGGATCGTCGCGGACTCGTTGTAGACGGGAATGATGACCGAAAGCTTCATCGAGCGTGCGCCTCCTCCGGCGGCAAATCGTAGAGGTCGATCGAGTATCCGACGCGGCCGATCCGGCGTCCGCGCGTCTGCAGCTCCCGGCGCAGCCGCGCCAGCGATGCCGCCACGCCCGACGCGCCATGATACGCGTAAAAAGCGGGTCCTTCCGCCCAGTGGAACGCGGAGATCGCGATCAGCCGGCCGCGCACGCGCGGGTCCGCAGAAAAGTCGGGAACTCCGATCCGCTCGAAGACGTCATCGCCGCCGAAATACACCACCGTCGGGTTCGCCACGCGCCGCCGCGATAGCTCGGCGGCCAGCCGCTTCAAATCCAGGCCCCAGTCGACGTTGGAGTCCGACAGGATCCCGCGCCCTTCGACCGGTCCGCCGGCCAGAGGATTGAAGTAGGAGAGCTCGTGGGGGTGGATGCGCGCGAGCTCGACGGCGGAGAGGAGCGGCAACGCCGCGAGAAGAATCAGGGCGGCCCGGTTGCCGGATTCTCGCAGGCGTCCCAGTGCACCGGCTCCCGCCAGCGCCAGGAAGGGATAAACCGGCAACATGTGCCGAATCCCGATGTTGTAGCTCGCTCCCAGGGAAGCGAGGAACAAGATCGCGACCGGAATCAGCCACAGTCGGGCCTCGGCGCGCGCCCGGCGGTCCTTCACGCAAGCCGCGGCAACGAGGAGTGTCACGGCGAGAAAGGCAAGCGTGCTCTTGACCAGAAACGCCACGAAAAAGTAGGACGCGAAACCGTGGACCGAGACTCGGCCGAAGAGAAAATTGACCCCGCCCCCTTCGGCGTTTTGGCGGTAGACGGAGGCGAGTCCCCCCAGGTAGTGCCCCAGCGGCGGAGACAGGGAGGCGATCCTCTCGATCTCTGCGGAAAGCCCGGGAGCGCCACGGAGGGCGACCATCTCATGGATGATCTGCCGCTGCGCCGCCCGGTCCATCCGCGAGGTCACGGCGACATATCCGGCCCAGACGACGATGCCGGCGAACACTCCGGCAAGAGCGAGGCGGCCGAGGCCGCGCGCGAGCGCCTGGCCGGGACGCTGCGTCTCGCGGGCCGCGAGGAGTGTCTGGAGAAGCAGGATCGGAACGAGGTAGATGCAGGAGAATTTCGTCAACAGCGCCAGCCCCAGAGCGAGGCCGGCGATGACGAGACTGCCCCATCCCCCGTCGCGCGCGCGGTCCCAGGCCAGGACCACCAGGAGAAAGGCTGCCGCCGCGCCGAGGTCGGTGTGGACGACCCCGGCATGGGCCACGAAGTTCGGGTCGAGCGCCACGAGCGCGAAAGCAAAGAGCGCCGCGAGGCTTCCGTAACGGCTGCGGGCCGCGACAAAAACGCCCAGGAGAAGGAGGGCGAAGACCAGCAGGAAGGGAGCACGGGCCGCCGCCACGATCCGGTCCACGGGCACCGGGCTGCCGAAAAGGAACGCGTGTCCATAGTCGATGAATCGGTTGCCCATCGGCACCTGTTCGGGAGGCGGAGGCAGCGGGAGAAACAGGAGCGCCAGGCCGGCGAGCTCCTTCATCAGGGGAGGGTGCTCGATATTGACGATCGCGTTTTGCCCGGCGGCCTGAAGATATCCTCCCAGAATGTGGATCGGCTCGTCGGCGGACAGGGAGTCGATGCGCGTGTGGTCCCAGACCGCGAAGAGCGACACCGCGGTGAGGGCCGCGGCGCCCGCGATCGGCATCCAGCGGCGGAGGCTCAACGGCCGGCCGGCCTCCGGGCGAAACGGTACTTGACCAGAGCGCCGAGGGCGGCGAACCCGTCGCGCAGACGGATCTTCTTGCCTTCGGCCCGCGAGCGCGCGAAATAGGAGACAGGGACTTCGAAGATCCGAAACCCGCCGCGCGAGATCTTGGCGGTGATCTCCGCGTCGACGCCGAAGCGAGGCGACTGCAGATCGAGCGACGGCACGACCCGGCGGTGGAAGACCTTGTAGCAGGTCGCCATGTCCGTCAGGTTCAGGTCCGTCACCACGTTGGAGAGGAGCGTCAGCGCGCGGTTGCCCACGGTGTGCCAGAAGTTCTGCACCCGATTTTCGGCCGCACCGCGGAAGCGCGAGCCGTAGACCACGTCGGCCCGTCCCGACTCGATCGGTTTGAGCATGGCCGGGTAATCCGCAGGGTCGTATTCCAGATCGGCGTCCTGAATCAGGAGAACGTCGCCGGCCGCCTCCCGGATCGCCGTGGCCAGGGCACGCCCTTTTCCGAGGTTGTGCTCGTGCAGGATCACCCGGACGCCGTCGCGCCCATCCCATTCCTTCAACGCTTCCCGCGTGCCGTCGGTCGACCCGTCGTCGACGATCAGAATCTCCTTCTCCACTGGGACGGCGACGACCTGGCGAATCACTTCACCGATGGTCCGCGCCTCGTTGTACACGGGGATCAGAACGGAGAGCTTCACGGCCTTATCGAGAATGATACAGAACTCCCAATCGGGCCGCGGTTGTCAAAGGCGAAGCGGATGTCTAAACTGAAGCCACTGGCCGCCCAGAACCCGCCCGCATGAGGTCGCGACGAGCGCTCTTGCTGCTGATGCTCGCCGCGGCGATCGCTCTGGGTTGCGTCCTCCGTTGGACGACGCGCGAGGAGCTCCGAGCGGGCGATCGGGTCCACGCGCTGACGTCCGACGACAACTACCACCTGCGCCGCGCAAGATTCGCCGCGGCGCACTTCCCACGGACGATCCTCTTCGACCCCATGATGAACTTTCCCTCGGGGGGCGTTCCGATCTGGCCTCCCCTCTTCGACCTGGCGCTGGCCGCTCCGGCCCGGCTCCTCCACGGCGCCGGCGCGACGGCGCCTCAGATCGAGGGCGGAGCAGCCGTGGTTCCCGTCGTACTGGCCGCGGGGGCGATCGCGCTAGCCGGGCTGCTCGGCTTCGAGATCTTCGGCCTTTGGGGCGCCGGCGCGCTCGCGTTTTTTCTCGCCATCTGCCCCGGTCACATCCTCTGGACGCAGTACGGGCACACCGATCAGCACGTGGCGGAGTCGTTCTGCGGGCTGCTGGTCCTGTGGCTTTTCATCGCCTCCCGCACCCGCGCGCAGAGCGGGCAGCCGGCCGGATGGGAGGCCGCAACCGGCGTCGCGCTCGCGCTCGCCGTCCTGACCTGGCAGGGAGCGATCTACTGGGGAGCGATCTTCGCGCTGGCGCTCTTCCTGGAAGCGGTCTCGACCCGGGCGAGCGTCTTCCGGGCCGCTGTCCTCGTGCTGGGCCTCTCCTCCGCGCTGGTGGCGGCGGCGACCGCGCTCTGGCTCGGAGACCTGCGGCCGCCGCTGACGTACATCTCCTTCGGATTCTTCCAGCCCCTGTTCCTGGCGGCTCTCGCCGGCGGCACGGCGCTGCTCGACACGCTGCTCGCGAAAATCCGGGGGCGTCTGCCTGCGCGGGAAGCGGCCCTTCGCTTGCTGCTCGTCCTGGTCTGCGCCGCGGCCGTCCTCTCCCACACCGGGGGTCTTCTTGCCGGCCTCGGCCGCGGTGTCGGATATGTCCTGGGAAGGACCGCGGGCGAGGTCACCACCGCTACGGGTTACGTTTCTTATCCGAAGAACTGGCTCAAGGGGATCTTCGAGGCGCGGCCGCTTCTGGCGGAGGGACCGGGGCTCGCCGCGAGCGATCTTTCACTCGCCTTTTTCCTGTCTCCCCTGGCAGTCCTGCTGTGGCTCTGGCGGGCGCGGCGAGTCCATGGCGTGGGGCTGCACATCGGCCTCGCCGTTTGGGGCGGCGTGACGCTGGTCCTGGCGCTGGCGCAGCGGATGGACGTGTATTACGCCGCCCCTCTGGCGGGCGCGACGCTGATCGAGGCCTGCCGCGCCGCCGCGGCCCGCATGCAGACTCCGCGGATGAAGGTCCTCACCGCGGGCGGGGTCGCCGCGGTGCTCGTCCTCCCCTTCGCCTGGAGCACTCCGAGACGGCTCCGCGCCGTGCATCCCGCCGGCTCGGATCTCTATGCCTCCCTCGACTGGATGCGGCGCGAGCTGCCACACCCGGTCGATCCCTACGACCCGCGCCTTCTCCTGCCGCAGTCTCCGCCGCCACAGCTGGCGCAGGCGCAATCCGTCATCGCGCCGTGGTCGCTGGGGCACCTCGTGCTCTACGAGGCCGGCCTTCCGGTCGTCGCCAACAACTTCGGCTACGGATTCACCGATTCTTTGAAATTCTTCCTGGCGGAGACGGAGGAGGAAGCCCTCGCGATCGCCCGGCGGCGTCGCGCCCGCTGGGTTCTGGCGACCGACCTCGCGCCGCGCATGAACGACTACGCGAGCTACATCGAGCGGCCCGCCTCATTGCGCGCCTCCGCGCAGGGGTGGACGCCGACCGACCGCTATTTCCGCACCCTTCAATCGCGGCTCTATGACTTCGACGGCGCCGGCGCGCGTCTGCCGCAGCAGACTGTTCCGCCGCTCGCGCATTTCCGGCTTCGCTTCCACTCCGCGAGCGCGATCCAGCGCGGCGGGCGCTGGCTGGCGCGCTGGAAGGTCTTCGAGATCACGGACTGACCGGCGGCCGGTCCGGCCTGCCAAAGAGCCTCCAGGCGTCGGCGGCGCGCTTCTTCTCCGAGGGGGTCGACGCCTCCGCCATCACACGCCGGAGCTCGACGCGCTCGGGGTCGCGGCCCGAGAAACGGCCGAAGACGGCCGCCCGCCACAGACGGCCACCGTAGGAAATCTCCGGAGGTCTGACCAGCGTCGCGGTCAGGAGAGCCAGTCCGGCCCCGAAGGCCACCAGCCAGCGCCCCGGCGGCAGCGGCATCTCGGCCAGGGCCGCCGCCAGAACGGCCAGCGGGACGAGAAAGGCCACCGCCAGCGCCG
>DATFTF010000032.1:0-3266 GCA_035262245.1 Thermoanaerobaculia bacterium | reverse complement strand
CGGCTCGAGCTCCACCGCCTTGCGCGCGAACTCCAGCCCCTCGGCATGGCGGCCGCGGAAGGGGATCATGAGGCCGAGCCAGGAGTACGCGGCAGCCGAGCGCGGGGCAAGCTCCATGGCGCGGCGAAGCTCGGCCTCCTCGCGGTCCAGGTCCCACCCGAAGTAATGGTCGACCAGGGCGAGCGAGACGTGCACATCGGCGGACTCGGGCTCGAGGTCGTGGGCTTTACCCGCCGCCTCCCGAGCGCGGGCCAGCGCGTCGACGGTGGGAATCCCGCCGTAGAAGCCGTGGATGCAGTAGGAGTCGGCCAGGCCGGTATAGGCGGCCGTGTAGCGCGCATCGAGCGCGAGCGCGCGCTCGAACTCGGCGATCGCCTCCCGCGGCTCGCGGCGGTTGAAGTGGTAGCGGCCCTTCAGATAATGGTTGTAGGCCTCGATGTCGGCGGTCCCCCGCTCGGTCAGACGCTCGACGTCCGCCGGGAGAAGCCGCACCTTGAGCGTGCCGGCGATGGAATGCGCGATCTCGTCCTGAACCGCGAATATGTCCTCCATCTCGCGGTCGTACCGCTCGGACCAGAGGTGGTATCCGCTGGCGACGTCGATCAGCTGAGCGGTGATGCGGAGCTTGCGTCCCGACTGGCGCACGCTGCCTTCCAGGACCGTTCCCACGCCGAGGGCAGACCCGATCCTGCGCACGTCCTCGTCCTTTCCCTTGAAGGCGAAGGAGGAGGTCCGCGATGCTACGCGCAGCGCCTCGATCTTGGTCAGGGCGTTGATGATCTCCTCGGTCATGCCGTCGCTGAAGTAGTCGTTCTCCCGGTCCGCGCTCAGATTGCGAAACGGCAGCACGGCGATGGAAGCCTCGCGGACCGCCGCGTGCCGCGCGCCGGAGCCCGGCGCCGTGGAGCCGGAGATCGGCCACCCTTCCCGCTCCAGGACCTTCAGGGCGAACGCCAGGTCGCGGGCCGACTGGTAGCGTTGCTCCCGACTCTTCTCCAGGCAGTGGACGACGAGCTCCGCGAGCTCGCGCGGAATGGCCCGGCCGGACTGCATCAGCTCGGACGGCTCCTCCTTCAGAATGGCGATCATGGTTTCGACGTCGCTGTCGCGATGGAAGGCCCGCTGGCCGGCAAGCATTTCGTAGAGGATGACGCCGAAGGAAAAGATGTCGGAGCGGTGATCGACGTTTTCGCCCCGGACCTGCTCGGGCGACATGTAGCCCACCGTCCCCAGCACCAGCCCGGGCTGTGTCAGGGCGCCGGTCTGACCGGTCATGGAGGGCCGGGAACTCTTGGCCAATCCGAAGTCGAGAAGCTTGACCTGGCCGTCCAGGGTCACGAAGACGTTCTGCGGTTTGAGATCCCGATGAACGATGCCCCGCTCGTGCGCCGCGCCGAGGCCCTGGGCGATCTGCAGCGCATACTCCACGGCCCGGCGGGACGACAGCGTGTCCGACGACGCGAGACACTCGCCCAGAGTCTCGCCTTCCAGCAGCTCCATCACCGCGTACACCACCCCTCCCTGGCGGCCGAAATCGTGGATCGCCAGGATGTTGGGGTGCGACAGAGCGGCGACCGCCTTGGCCTCGCGTTCGAACCGTTGCAGGGCCTCGGCGTCTTCGACCAGCTCGTCGGGGAGGATCTTGATGGCCACGAACCGCTCGAGCCTGGTGTCGCGCGCGCGCCAGACCTGCCCCATGCCTCCCGCTCCCAGGGGCGAGAGAACTTCGTAAGGGCCGAGACGACTGCCCGCCAGAATGGACATGTTCAGATCACCTGATCGCTCGATCTCCGATCACACCGACGGCCTGCCTACGGCCGGATGCCGAGCTCCCGCCGCAGGGCCTGAGGATCATAGACCGCCCCGTCCTTGACCACGAGGCGCACGTTGCGGATGTCCCGAATGCGCTGTGTGGGGTCGCCGTCGACCAAAAGGAGGTCGGCGAGCTTGCCCGCCTCGACGGCGCCGAGATCTTCGGAACGGCCGGCCACCCGGGCCGCATCGCGCGTGGCGATCTGTAAAACGCGCCCGGCCGGCAGTCCCGCCTCGACGTAGATCTCGAGCTCCCGCTGCAGGGTGAAGCCGGGCATCCCGTCCGTGCCCGCCACGATGGGAATGCCGTTCTTTTCCAGAAGAGCGAGCATCTGCTCCATGGCGGTGAAGGCGTCGAGGTAGCGCTGGTTCATCCCGTCGGGGACCGGCAGCCCTCCGTTGAGCAGCCCGCGCCGAACCTGGGCCGGGAGGGCGTCGGCGACCGGGGCAAAGCCTTCCGGCACGCTCCCCGGCCGGCTGGTGAACATCCCTTCGAAGACGCCGAGCGTGGCGTCGATGACCGTGCGGTGCTCCTTCAGAAGCCGCAGAAATGCCTGGACCTTTTCACCGAAGAGGTCGAGCTGGAAGGCCTTCTCGCCGACCGCGGTGAATCGGGCCGGTCCGCGCGTGTCCGGGACTTCGTCGGCCCAGAAATTCAGGAACAGGAAGTTCATGTGCTGGATCTCGTCGTAGCCGTCGCGCACCGCCTGCTCCGCGGTCATGAAGGCGGGGATGTGGCCGCTCACACGCAGGCCGCGGGCATGCGCCTCCCGCACCAGCACCGGCACGAGCTCCGGCTTGACCGAGCTGTAGATCTTGACCTGCCGGAATTTCGCATCGGCGATGCGGCGGACGGCATCCACCGCCTCCGCCTCCGTCGCCACCAGCGTCTTGGTCGGCCCCTGGAAGGGGCCCGGCCCGTCCACGATCCCGGCATACACGACGCGCGGGCCCGCCGCCTCGCCGGTCTCCCAGGCCTTCAACTTCGCCGGAGTGTCGGTCTCGGCGGCCATGTCGCGGATCGCGGTGACTCCAGCCGCCAGGTGCAGCATTCCGTCCTGAGGCGACGGATGGGCATGCATGTCCCAGAGCCCGGGCAGAAGCGTCTTTCCCTTTGCGTCGATCGTTTCCGCGCCCGCAGGGATCTTCACGTCGCCGTCGGCGCCCACGGCGGTGATCCGGTTGCCGGAGAGGACGACGGTCCGGCCCGGGAGCGACGCCCCCTGGCTCGAGTCGAAGAGGCGCGCGCCGGTGAAGACGAGCGGCTTGCCCGGAGTGCGACGGACCCGCTTGACCGCTTCGCCGGAACGCCTGGCCTCGCGCTCCTGCTGGACACGAAGAAGGTCCGGCGCGACCGACTCCCATCCCTCCGGAATGACCGTGAAAAAGTCGCCGACGGTCGCGAAGAGCTCGCCGGCTTCGTCCAGCCAGACGTAGCTCGGCTGGAAATTGAG
>DATFTF010000031.1:0-7499 GCA_035262245.1 Thermoanaerobaculia bacterium | reverse complement strand
GGCGCGCGCCTCCTCCCTCGCTTCCGCTCCGGAGACTTCGCACGCCTCGAACCGAAGGCAGGCAGGCAAGAGAGTGGCTCGCGCTCATCTGTGGCATGTCGAGCAGCTCTCCAGGACCGCTTTGCTCCTCAATCCATACTGTTTCGCCAGAGCGAGCCCGTACTCCTCGCGATCCACCCCTTGCGGCGGCTCCCAGCCCATCGTAAAAACCGCTTCCCGCGGGCGGAGGAATCGTTCGGGATGGCGGTGGCACTCCAGACACCAGCCCATCTGAAGCCGAGCGGCCTGGAACACCAGCGGCATCTTGTCCACGCGCCCGTGGCAGGTCTCGCAGCCGACCCCCTTGTTCACATGGATGGAGTGATTGAAGTAGACGAAGTCGGGCAGGTCGTTGACCCGCGTCCACTCGAGGGAGCGTCCGGTGCGGAAGCTCTCGCGCACCGGCTCCAGGTATGGGCTCTGGGCCCAGATCTGCGAGTGACAGTTCATGCAGGTCTTGATCGGGGGGATGCCGGCGAAGGCCGCCTTTTCGACCGAGGTATGGCAGTAGCGGCAGTCGATGCCGATGGCGCCGGCATGGTGGGCATGGGAAAACTGGACCGGCTGCTCGCGCGCGACGTTCTGCTGCGTGGTGTAGGGAGAGGCCTCCAGAACGTAGAAGAGCCATCCGAGAAACGCGAGGACGAAGACGGCGCCGAAGATCGAGACGCGGGAGATGGTGTTGGTGCTTCGATGGAAGATCTGCGCCATGAGTTCTTCGCCCGGCTCCTCGGATGCGGCCGCGATCGTATCCCATCGCGGCGCGATCCTCTTGGCCCGGCCTCCCGCGCGCTCGCGAACATAGGCAACGCTCTTGCATCACCCACGGATGTCTCGTTCGAAAGAGAAAGGAGTCCGGCAATCGCACCGTTCGAGTCTGCCAGTAGTGTTTTTCCGTTCGCCGACCGGGACGAAGCGGGAAGATTTCTGGCCGCCGCCCTCGGGTCGCGATTGGAGAGCCTGCCCGCGCTTCTGCTGGCTCCCACGAAACAAGCCCTTCCCGTGGCCCGCGTCGTGGCGCGGCTTCTGGATGTCCCGTGGGATGTCGGGCTGGTGCGCCGGATTCGGCTTCCGGGGGGAACTCCGGTCGGCGCGGTCTCCCGCGGCGTCATGCTGATCAACGATGGAGTCCTGCGCCGCATGCGGGTCGAGCCGAGCGTGGTAGAGAATCTCGCCCTTCAGGCCAGCATGGACCTTGCCCGCGAAGAGGCCGAGCTGCGAGACGGTCAGCCCTCGGAGACCGCCGACGGCAGGATCGCGGTCTTGATCGACGATGGATTGGGCGATCCGGCGGACTGGATCGCCACGGCCCGCGCATTGCGGCGCCAGGGCGCCGCCGCAGTCTGGCTCGCCGTTCCGGCGCTGGACGAGTCGGCTCGGGCGCTGGTCACAGGCTCGGTCGATGAAGTCCTTGCCGAAGGGGCGCCCCCTGCGGACGGATGCTGGTACGCCGGAGAGAGAACCGGCCGGGCCGGCGGGCAAGTGTCCTGAGTCGAGCGCCGCTGCCTCACTCGAGCCACCCTCCCCGGAATCCCGCCCGCCGCAGGCCCGCGTCGACGTAGCGGCAGCTTCGCATCCGGCTCCAGACGAGCTCGTCTCGGAAGTTTTCGATCATCAGCAGCGTGGGGCCCTGGTTGAGCCCGAAGCACCACGGGGAGACCCATCCGAACTCGGCGTCGCCTCTTGGAAAGGTCGGGTTGAAGCTCGCGTAAAAGCCGTACTCCTCGCGATCCTTCAACCGCACGTCCTCGATCAAGTGGCGCATGGTCATCAGAACGACTTCCGGGGCGAACGGGAGGGAAGCCACCACCGCCCAGGGCGAGATCGTTCCGTCATCCGGACCGAACGGCGCGCCCCGCGCCAGGTAGCCGTAAAACCGGCGTTCGATCCCGTCGACGTTCAACGTCGCGGCTCCCGGACCGTCGCTGGCGGTCAGGCCCCAGCAATTTCTGCCGTAGTGAAGGAACTCTCCCGGGTTGCGCACTCCGTACTCCTGATGGACGAGCGTGGCCCGCCGGCTGTTCTCGAAGTAGTCGAGCCCATGTTTGCGCATGAACTCGTCCTGGATCCCGCGCAGGTCCATCCAGACGTGGGGGAGCTGATGGATGAACAGCGGGCCGGCGTACAGGAACTCGATCCCGTAAATCTTCTTCCAGGTGTAGGAGGCGGCCCAGGCGCGGTAGCACTCCGGAGGAATCGGGTGGGTGGGTGAACCCAGAGCCAGGGCATAGAGCAGGAGGCCTTCGTTGTATCCCTCCCACCGGTAGGGAAGAAAGCCGGTCTCCGGCCTCCACCCGTGGGAGATCGTCGCGCCGCGGTTCAAGGCCCAGTTCCAGTCCACGCGGCGGTAGATCGCGTCGGCGAGTCTGCGGATCTCCGCTTCGCTCTCCTGGTCCCGGTCGAAATATTCGGCGGCGAAAAGCGCTCCCGCCGTCAGAAGGGCGGTATCGATTGTCGACAGCTCGCACTCCCAGACGCGCCGACCGGTGTTCATGTCCAGGAAGTGGTAATAGAACCCGCGGTACCCGGTCGCCTGGGCCGAGCGCCCTTGCGGGCTCCGATGAAAGAAGCGCAGTGCGGCGAGGGTGCGCGCGGCGGCCTCCTCCCGCTTCCAGTCTCCGCGTTCGACGCCGGCAGCATAGGCGGTCAGGCCAAGCCCCACCGACGCGATGCTGGAGGGCGCGCCGGCGTCGTTCCTGTCGCGGACGAGCCCATTGACCGGATTGGCCTCGTTGACGAAGTAGGGAAACGTCTCGGCGGCGACGCGGTCGAGCATCGCCGTATCCGCCTCCGAGGGTCCGGTGGAGACTTCGGTTGGGCGGGTGGGGTCTTTCACGGGATCACGGGCGCCGCGCGGGCGGCCCGCCCCCGAGGCGGAACGGGATTCAGGTCTCGCATTTCCGTCTCCCGGGAGGACGTGCGAGATTCGTGCCTTCAACGATGCGTTGCGCCGCGCAGGGCGCGGTGGAACAACTCCGCCAGATGGAGCGCCTGCCGTCCGGTCCCCTGCCGGATCTGCTCCCGACAGGAGAAGCCGTCGGCCACGATCCAGGTCTCCGGCGCTGTTGCGCGCACGGCCGGCAGAATCACCCGCTCGCCGATCGCCATGGAGACGTCTCGGTGCTCGAGGCCGAACCCGCCGGCCATGCCGCAGCAGGAGTCGTTGGGCTCCTCGACCGTGAGGCCCAGATCCCGGAGCGCTCTCTCGGCGGAGTCGGTCCCCAGCACGGATTTCTGATGGCAGTGTGTCTGCACCAGGGCCCGCCCTTCGAGCATTCCGGGCGACCAGCCCGGTGCGTCGCGCGCCAGAAACTCGGAAAGCAGAAATGTCTGCTGCGAAAGCCGGCGCGCCTCGGCGCCCTCCAGAAGCTCGGTGGCCTCATCGCGGAAGACCGAGGCGCAGGACGGCTCCAGGACCACGATGGGCGTGCCGTCCTCGAGTTCGCGGGACAGGATCCGGAGGGTGCGGCGCAGGAACGACCGGGCGAGGTCGAGCATTCCGAAGTCGTAGAGCGGACGGCCGCAGCAGGCCCAACCGCCTGGGAGCGCTACCTCGAATCCGGCAGCCTCCAGGACCTCAACGGCGGACCGTGCGATGCCGGGATGGAAATGGTTGGTGAACGTGTCGGGCCAGAGGAGGACGCGCTTGCGGGATTCGGGATTCGGCATTCGGAATTCGGGTCGGTTGTCAAACCAGTGGCGGAAGGTGTTTGTGGCAAATGCAGGAATACGGCAGCGGGGGTCGATGCCCACAGCCCAGCGCACCATCGGCGCCGCGGGTCCCTGGATCACCTGGTTCACCCAGCCGGGGGCGAGCGACGCCAGACGCGACCACCAGGCGATCAGCCCGAAGACGTAAGCCGGGCGGGGCCGAAGCCTCCCTGCGTAGTAGTGGGACAGAAATTCGGCCTTGTACGCCGCCATGTCCACGCCGACCGGGCAATCCCTCTTGCATCCCTTGCAGGAGAGACACAGGTCGAGCGAGTTCTTCACCTCACGGCTTCTCCATCCGCCGGTCACGAAATCGCCGCGAAGCATCTCAAAGAGGAGTCGCGCGCGCCCGCGCGTCGAGTGCTCTTCTTCGCGCGTCACGAAATAGCTCGGGCACATCGTCCCCCCCGACGTTCTGCGACACTTGCCGACACCGACACAGCGTTGGATCGCGCGGGAGAAACTGCCTCCGTCTTCGCGGTAATGAAAGTCCACCCGCGGAACCGGCGTCCGCGTGCTGCCCAAGAGCCGCAGGTTGTCGGTCATCGCGTAGGCGTCGACCACCTTGCCGGGATTCATGCCCCCCTGAGGGTCCCAGATGCGTTTGAACTGCCGGAACGCCTCGACCAGTTCTTCTCCGAACATCCGCGGGAGCAACTCGGCTCGGGATTGCCCGTCCCCGTGCTCACCCGAGAGCGAGCCACCGAAGGAAACGACCAGGTCGGCGGCGGCGAAAACAAACGCCCGGTACCGGTCGCGCCCCGCCGGCGTCTCGAAGTCGAAGTCGATGCGCGTATGGAGGCATCCCTGTCCGAAGTGGCCGTAGAAGACCCCTTCGTATCCGTGCCGGTCCATGAGGGCGCGCAGCTCTCGCAGGTAATGCCCCAGATTTTCCGGCGGGACTGCGGAATCGTCCCAGCCCTCCCAGGTGAGAGGTTTTCCGGTGACGTGCGCGGTCGCCCCGAGACCCGATTCGCGGATCCGCCACACCCGCGCTGCCTCCTCGCGGTCCAGGCAGATCCGTGTCGTGGCGTGCCCCAGGCGTTCGAGCTCTGCGGCGGCGCGGGCCGCCTTCGCCTCGGAGTCCGCCGGAGTCTCGCCTCCGAACTCGATCAAGAGCCAGCCGCCTCCGGCCGGCAGAAGGTCGAGATCGCGCGGGTGCAGCCCGATCGATCGCATGTCGCGGACGAGCCGGTCGTCGATGCCTTCCAGGCCGATCGGGCGATGCGCCAGCATGTCCGGCACGCGGTCGGCCGCGGCGTAGACGTCCGGGAACGCGGCCAGGAGAAGCGTGCGGGCCCTGGGGTTCGGCAAGAGCCGAAGAGTGGCTTCGAGCACCACGACACAGGTCCCTTCGGATCCTGTCAGCGCGCGCGCGACATGGAACCCCTTTTCCGGAAGCAGGTCCGGAAGGTTGTAGCCGGAGACGCGTCGCGGGATGTTCGGGTAGCCCGCCCGGATCCGGTCCCCATGGCGCGCGGCGAGTTCTTGGAGTGCGCCGTAGATTTCCGCGCGACGACCACCCGCGCCGAGGATGCGAGCGAGTTGCTCCGGCGGCGTCCGGCCCACCCGCAGCCGCGTGCCGTCGTAGGTTACGATCTCGAGTTCCTCGACCTGGTCCGCCGTGCGCGCTCCCTCCCCCTCGAACGCCGCCATGACCGAGTGCACGCCGCAGGAGTCGTTGCCGATCATTCCCCCGAGGGTGCACCGGTCGTGGGACGCCGGATCCGGCCCGAACGTCAGGCCGTGCGGAAGCGCCTGGGCGCGCAGGTCATCGAGGACAGCTCCCGGGGCAACCACGGCCAGCCGTCGCTCGGGATCGATGGAGATCACATCGTTCACGTACCTGGAAAAATCGAGAACGACGGCGACGTTGCAACCCTGTCCGGCGAGCGATGTGCCTGCGCCGCGCATCAGCACGGGGGCCGCGTGGCTTCGGCACACTTCCACCGCCGCGACCGCGTCCTCCTTGTCCCGAGGCAGGACGACTCCGATCGGCACCTGCCGGTAATGGGAAGAGTCGGTGGAGTAGAGAGCGCGGCTGCCAGGATCGAACCGAACGTCGCCGCGCACCGCGGATCGCAGCGCCCGCTCGAGCCTCGCGGCTTCCACGCCGGAAGTATTCCACGAAGGTCGGGGCGGGCTTGTTATCCTTTGCGTGCATCGCGTTGTCGATGCCACCCGCCCGCAAAGACAGTGGCCCCGCGGTTCTGCGGGACCCTTGCGATTTCCCTCGATCGAGAACCCCGCGGCGCGGGAGTCCGGATCGCCGGAACTCGTGATCAGCTACCGCCGGCTGCGGTTGGGAACGGCGGCGCTCGCCGACGAAGAGCTTCCCGAAGAGCTCGTCAGCGAGGGATAGAGATTCGAGCAGAAGAACGGACTCACGTAGAGGCAGAGCCACGAGTCCGTCTTCTCCGTCTGGAACGGCACATTCGCCTTCGCCTGCTGCGCGCGTTGCGCCACTTGAGCCCGCTCACGCTGCGGAACAGGGCGCTGCGGCGGCGCGGCGAGCGCGAAACCGGCCAGAGCCAGTGAAAGGCAGGCGGTCAGAACCATCCTTCCGCTCCTGCGCGTTCTCATCCGATACCTCCTTTCTCTTCTCCTCGCGAGCTGTCACCTCGCGAACACACTGGATGTGGCTTCAAGCCGCGTGCCACGCCGTAAGGTGCGTGATTTCAACGAAATCGGAGAGGACACTTTTCGCGGCGGGACTTTCCTGGTCTCGAAAATGGGCCGACCGGCGGCCGCGGTCGCGGACTAATTCAAGATTCCCGATTCAAGATTCAAGATTGAGAGCGAGAGGCTTTCCGGGCGAACTTTGAAATCTTGAACCTTGAATTTTGAATCTTGAATCGGCTGCGCGGTTTTATTCCGCCCGCAGCGTGATAGCGGGATCGATCCGCGCGGCGCGCCAGGCTGGCAGGACGCACGCGAGAGCCGCCACGGCGAGGAGCACCGCGATCATGCCGAGGTAAGTCGCGGGGTCCAGCCGCGTGACGCCGAAGAGCAGCGTGGTGAGCGCCCGGCTGGCGAGCATCGCGCCGACGAGTCCGATCCCGACGCCGAGTCCGGCGAGCGCCAGACCCTGGCGAGTGACCAGAGCGAGAATGCTGCCGCGAGAGGCGCCCAGAGCAGCGCGCACGCCGATCTCGCGCGTCCGTTCGACGACGCCGCCGGCGAGAACGCCATAGATTCCAATCGCCGCGAGTCCCAGAGCGGCCAGGGCGAAGACTTCGAACAGGACGAAGGCGAAGCGGCGCTCCGCGGCCGAGGCGGCGAGCAAAGTGTCCATCGTCGCGATGCGGACGATTGGCTGGTCCTTGTCCACGGACCAGATCGCCTGGCGGATCGGGCGGACCAGCGCTGCGGCATCTCCCTCTGCGCGAACGGCCAGCGATCTGGCCCGGTCCGGCCAGGGCCAGTGCGCCGGTGTCACGTAGACAGCGGCGGCGTCGTCGAGCGCGAGCGACAGCTGCTTGACGTCTCCGACCACGCCGACGATCGTGAGCCAGGGCGCGTCGTCGGGCCCCATCCGCAGCCGCTGGCCGAGAGGATCTCGGGAGCCGAACTCCCTTCTGGCCAGCGATTCGCTGATCAGGACCGCGCCCGGCGAGGCGGGCAGATCATCGCGCGACTCGAAAGCGCGGCCGCGCAGAAGCGGAATCTGGAGCGTCTCGCAGTAGCCGGGACTCACCATGTATCGGAAGACGGGGCCTCCCCGCCCGCCGGCGTCCTTCTCGAAGAGC
>DATFTF010000030.1:0-5670 GCA_035262245.1 Thermoanaerobaculia bacterium | reverse complement strand
GATCCTCGGCCGAGCCTCCGCCTCGCGCGACGATCAAAACGTCGAATCCGCCGCGGCGATTGAATGCCCGAAGGGCCCCGGCGATCTCCGAGGCGGCCAGGTCCCCCTGGACCCGCACCGGGTAGATCGTCAGAGCCAGGCCGTCGAAGCGCCGTCCCAGAACGTGCAGGACGTCGCGCAGCGCGGCGCCGTCCGGAGAGGTCACCAGGCCGATCCGGCGCGGGAGCCTCGGAATCGGCCGCTTCCGCGCGGCATCGAAAAGCCCCTCGGCTTCCAGCCTCTTCTTGAGCTGCTCGAAGGCGAGCTGCAGCGCGCCGATTCCGACCGGCTCAAGCGAGTAGGCCTTGATCTGGAACTTGCCCGTGGGCGGGTAAATGTCGAGCGATCCGCGCGCCACGACCTCCAGCCCGGCCTCCGGCTGGAACCTCACGCGCCGCAGATCGGAGCCGAAGATGATCGCGTTCAAGCAGCCTGTGCGGTCCTTGAGCGTGAAGTATCCGTGCCCACCCCGCGTCTCCCACCGTCCGATTTCCCCGGTCACGGCGATGTCCCGCCACGAGGTCCGCAGCACCTGCCCGACCTCCGCCAGAAGCTCGGAGACGGAGTAGGGCCGCGGAGGCGCGAGAGACGGAACGGGACTGAGCGACATCCGGCCCATTGTACTTCGCAGTCCGGGGACGAACGGCCTCGCGCGAGATCAGCGCTCGGCTCGGCTCAGCAGCGCGGCGTCCGCTCGGTCAAAGAGCCGCCGCGATTCAATTCCACTCGCCCTGCAGGACGAAGGCCGCCCAGTAATAAGGATGTTCCCAGCGCCGCTGTCCGGCCAGCGCGACCTGGGCGGACCGCAGCGCGGCCGCCGGCGGCATTCGCTCCCGCCCCAGCATTCCGCCGTAGAACCGCTTCATCAGCTCGCAGGTCGCCTCGTCGTCCACCATCCAGAGACTGGCCACAACGCGCCCGGCCCCCGCGTACAGAAACGCACGCGTCAGCCCCACCAGTCCCTCCCCACGCACCTCCGTCCCCAGCGCCGTCCGACACGAGCTCAACACCACCAGATCCGCCGGCAGCCGAAGATTGAAAATCTCGAAGCTCGGCAGAAACCCCTCCTGCTCCCGCGCCTGCCGGTCCACAAGAGAAAGAACCAGCCCCGAAAGCTCCGGATGCACCGTGTTGATCAATCCGTGCGTCGCGAAATGCACGAACCGGTACTGCGACAGCTCCGGGCTCGTCGCCGTGGCCCGGCTCGCGTCGAAGTCCAGCGCTTCCTTGCGATCACCCGCCGGAACCAGGGACAGAATGGCCTGAGCCTCGCGCCGCGTGAACGGCAGCCGGGGAAGGCGCCCCGCCCCGTCGGTGAAACCTACGTCGCGGGCCGACCGAACCAGATCCGCCGGCTGACCTTCCCCCTCTCCGTGCTTCTTCACCGCCCCGCTCGACGCCCGCGCGTGTCCGGGCACGCGGACGTCCTCCCCGTCGAACACCGGATCGGCGATGACCGCCACCAGCTTGGGAGCCGGCCGCCGGCCCGCCAGATCCCGCCGCAACACCGACAGCGTCGAGACCGAAGGCAGACTGACCACCTCGTGATTCACCACCAGAGGGACGAAACCCCCTGCGCCTTCGACACGCGGATGGGGCAGGGCCTCGAACGGGACGAACTGCAACGCGCCGTCGGCCACGATCACCACCCGCCTCTTCGTCAGAAGAGCGGATGCCGGCGCCAGCACCATCTGCGACAGTCTCTCCGCTTCGGTCCGGTATCGCTCCAAATCCGCCCGACCCTTGGGCCGTGCGCTCACCCGCCCGTACACGCTCCGGGCCGCCTCCTCGATCACCGCACGCTTGGGCAGCTCGTAGCTCGTCATGCCCGACTGCGACACGGCCCAGAGAAAACTCCGCTCCTCGCCCAGCGCGTACTCGAACAAGACCGTCTCCGCGTCGATCTCCCTCTGCAGCTCGGAGAGCACCAGCGGACGAGGCTGCGTCAGCGAAGCAAACTCCGGACTCTTCGCCCGTATCTCCTCCTCCACCTGCGCGATCTCCGCCGCCACCGACGCCACCGCCTTCCTGCGCGACGCCTCGCCTTGCTCGCTTGGCTTGACCGCCGACGCCTTCATCTGTTCCTGGACCTTCGACCGAAGCTCTTGCCGGAGGGACTGCTCGCGCGCCAGCAGCCCTGCATCTACGCCGTGCCGAAGGTCCGCCCGCGCCTCCGCCAGCATCTCCAGAAGGCTCCGCGCCCGCGCCTTCTCGCTCGCGGCCAAGGCCAGCGCGTCGTAACCGCCGCTCCGGTTCTTCGTATGAAGCTCCATCAATACGTCGATGTAGGCGTCATACGTCGGCCGTGCCCAGGCAAAATAGGAGGACCGCCGGTCTGGACTGAGGAAGTTCCCTCGAATGATCTCGTAGTTTGCGAGTGCCGCTTCCAGATCGCGACGCGCCCCCTCGAGGTCGCCGAGGCGGCGCTTCGCGATCGCCATTCTCCGGAGGGTCGCGGACTCTCCCTCCATATCACCCGTGGCTCGCCGGAGCGGGAGAGCCTCCTGAAAATAAGCCAGGCCCCTGGACGGCTCGCCTGATTCAACCGCAGCAGCGCCGAGATCGGTCAGGGCATAGGCCTCGCCGTAGCGCTCTCCGATCGTGCGGCAGATCTCGAGCGACTTCTCGAGGTATTCGCGCGCTTTCGCCGGTTCCCCCAGATGGATGTAAGCGAGACCGATGTTGTGCAAGGTGGCCGCCTGGCTCGTCCGATTGCCGGTCGTCCGATGAATGGCCAGAGCCTGCTCGAAATATTTGATGGCGCCGCGGTCGTCCCCCTGGTCCTGGACAACAAGTCCTATATTGTTAAGCGCCGTGCCCTCGGACATGCGGTCTCCGACTTCCCGGAGAACGGGAAGCCCCGTCTGGAACGCCTCCAGCGCCTGATCGAGGAGCCTCATCTCGCGATACAGCCAGGCGAGATCCATCAGGATTGCGGCCTCGTCCTGGCGGCGGCCGAGCTCTCGATAGATCGCGAGGCCCGACCGGTAATTAACGAGCGACTTCTGGTACTCCCCGAGCTCCTCGCAGACGATCCCGAGGTCGTCTCGGACGTCGGCTTCGCCGATCCGATCGCCGCCGCGCTGCATGAGAACGAGCGCCTTCTCGTAATAAGAGAGGGCGACCCGCTTCTCACCCAGCTCCCCGTACACCTCGCCAAGGTTCTCGAGGCCCTCGCCTTCCAGGGCGGCGTCTCCCGCCGCCTGCCAGACAGGCATCAGGCTCAGGAATTTCTCGATCGCCTTGTGCCGCGATTCGGCGGTGTCTTCGGCGCGCAGCACCATGGCTTCGTGAAACCCGCGCAAGACAGCGACGCGCGCCCCGTCGTTGTCGCGCGCCGGCGCAAGCTCCTTCACCTGGACCTGGTACCGCCCAGGGGCGGCCTCCGGTTTGGAGGACTGCACCTCCAGCAGGTAGGAGCCGGACGTTTCGGAAACGATGGAGAGCTGCTCCCGGCCGGCCGGCCCGCGAAGACGATCGCTGTACTCCGTCAGGACCTTTCCTGAAGGATCCCGCAGCCTGACGACGACTTCGATTCCCTGTTGCTCGACTCGAACATGAAGGAATTGACCGGAGGAGAGATCGATTCGATAGGTGTGGGACTGGCCGGCGTCCAGACTCCGTTTGATGGGCGGGCCAGGCCCGAGAGAGGGTTCGTCTCGCGGCGCCGACGTTGCGGCCACCGGACCCGGAGTCCGACTCTGCGCCTTCGCCGCGGCCACCGGAAGAGCGGTCGCGACCATCAACAAAGCAAGCCCGGACGACCGGGCTCGCCCCGAGAGACGCTCCCATCCCATGTGAGATCCTTTGAGGAGACTCTACCTCATCTGGAGGCGCGACAGGCGCGGCGGCGAATCAGTTCCACTCACCCTGCAGGAGTAAGGCCGCCCAGTAATAAGGATGTTCCCAGCGCCGCTGTCCGGCCAGCGCGACCTGGGCGGACCGCAGCGCGGCCGCGGGCAGTCGCTCCCGCCCCAGCATTCCGCCGTAGAACCGCTTCATCAGCTCGCAGGTCGCCTCGTCGTCATGACCTTGCAGTACTCACCGATCCGGTCGTACCAGCGCGAGGTCGTTATGAGCTCGTCCCTCGCCCAGGCGGTCCCCGCCGCGGCGCGCCAGATCGAGAGCGCCTTCGATCGGCTTTCCGAGCTCGAGCGCGGGGAGCGCCTCCGGCTGGCTGACCACCGCGGCCGGTCCTCCGGGGATGCCCGAAGCCTGCGCGATGTAGATCTCTGATGTCAGAAACGCCAGGAGCGTCCCGGCGAGAGAGGCCGCGGCCGCCGATCTTCGGCGGATGCCTTCGATCATTGTCGCGGTCGAGATTCCCGGAACTCTAACTCGGGTCTCCTCCGTTGGCCAGCCCATCAGCGCGGTTGATGGCGGTCGGCGCCGCAGCCCGCGAGAAGGGCACGGCCAGGACGAGCAGGGTCGCCATCTCGACTTCGGTGTCGCCCCAGTTGTACTCGAAGAACCCGGCGCAAAAGAGGGCTGCGCCGGCCAGAAAAGCGCCGGCGAGAAGCGCGGATTGCGCCGGCCTCCGCTCCCGGGCGATCAGCCGGACGGTGCGGACGAAGAAGACGGCCATCATGGCCAGATAGGCCGCGGCCTCGGGAAGCCCGCTGGCCGCGGCGAGCTGCATGGCGTTGTCGTGGAGGTGCGGCACGCGCCATTGCGCGGCGTCCGGATCCCGGTAAAGCGGGTATTGCGCTCGGACCATCTCCGGGCCGATGCCGAAGAAGGGATCGTCGGCGATCATGCGCGCGCCGGCATGAATCATGGAGATCCGGTCGCGGTTGGTGATGTCTTTGAGCGAGGGGATCGAGCGGATCCGCGCGCGAATCGCCGGCGGCGAGAGGACGAAGACCAGCACGAGGGCCGGCACGAGCCACAGCAGTCCGCGCGGCCGCCGCAGGGCGAGGTAGACGACGACGGCGATCAGGATTCCGACGTACGCATTCCGGGTGAAGGTCAGCAGCATGGCCCCCAGCGGGACGACGGCGAGCACCCCGACCCACCTCCAGGCGCCTCGGCCCTCCAGCGCCAACCCGAGAAGAACGCAGCCCCCGATCATGGTCAGGCCGGAGAACGTCATGTAGTGCGACAGCGGTCCCGTGATCCGGTTCTCCAGATCGTTTCCGCCGTGCGCGAATTGCCAGACCCCGATCGCGGAGAGAAGCAGCCCGTTGGCGGCAACGGCCAGGAGGACGGAGCGCGCGCGCTCCGGCCGATCGAAGAGATCGACGGCGATCGGCAGGAGAAGAAAGAGCGACACGCCCGCGAGATGCTGCGCCGAGGCGGCGGGATTGCGGGAGAGGGCCGTGGAGAGGATGAGGAACAGAGCCTGAAGACCCAGGCAAAGGGTCATCGGACCGCGGAGCACCTCAGACCATCGGTGGCTTCGCCCGACGTCCGCCATCCAGAGAAGAGACAGAATTCCGAACAGGATGTAGGCCGGGGAGATCAGAAAGGTGAGAAATGCGAAGACGAGAAGGAGCGGGTAGAGGGCCTTTCGGATCGTCACTCCCGTCTTCGTCCGGACCGGACCCGCGCCTGCCCGAGCGCCTTCAGCGGGCCTCCGAGGCCGGCAGCGCCTCGTCGATCAGCATCACGGGAATGTCCGAGACGATGGGA
>DATFTF010000029.1:0-2164 GCA_035262245.1 Thermoanaerobaculia bacterium | reverse complement strand
CTGGTTCGCCTGCCGGAGGGGGAGAGCCACGTGCTGCTCAAGTTCGGGAGCACGCCGGCCAGAAGGCTTGGTGCCTGGCTGTCTCTGCTTTCCCTGGCCGGATGGTTGGCGGCGCTGGCTCTTCCGAAAAGGAACCGGCGGCGGGCCTGAGGTCGCGCCGAGGCTCTGGGCCGCGTTGTCGCGCTCCCTCGTTTTGTGTCTACTTCCAGCGCGGACGCAGGAGCCGTAAGAGAGAGGAGATCTGCCATGTCTCGCAACCCGAATCCCGCCTACGATAACCGCCTCGACAACAAGTACGGCTCCCTGACGCTGATCGACATTCCAGCGGAAGTCGCACAGCACGAGCCCTGGTTCAACCAGACCCTGACGCGGGTCAACGACTGCGTCGTGAGGCTCGGCATCTTCCGCGGCGAGTACCACTGGCACAAGCACAACGCGGAGGACGAGTGCTTTGTCGTAATCGACGGAGAGCTGTTCATCGACGTCGAGGGGAAAGGGACCGTCCGGCTGGGAAAGAACTTCGGATACACCGTGCCGCGAGGAGTCGTTCACCGGACGCGCGCCCCGGAGAAGACGGTCGTCCTGATGATCGAGGCGGCGACCGTCACGCCGACCGGCGATTGACGTGGATCCGGGGCGGACGGTGAGCGGCACGACCCCGAGGATCCGTGGGGCGGTTCGGTCCGATTTCCCCGGGTGGCTTCCGCTCTGGGAAGGGTACAACGCCTTCTACGGGCGGTCCGGTTCCACCGCGCTTCCCGCAACGATCACGCAGACGACCTGGGATCGGTTCTTCGACGAGCGAGAACCGATGCACGCCCTGGTGGCTGAGGCCGACGACGGCCGCCTGATCGGTCTGGCGCACTTCCTCTTTCACCGCAGCACCACGATGCTGGCCGAGACCTGTTACCTCCAGGACCTTTTTACCGACGAGAGGTTCCGCGGGCGGGGTGTGGCCCGGGCCCTCATCGAAGCCGTTTGCGACCGCGCTCGTGCGTTCGGCTCGACACGCGTCTACTGGCATACGCAGGAATCCAACGGTACCGCCCGGCGGCTCTACGACCGGGTGGCCGAGATGTCTGGCTTCATCGTCTATCGCCGACAGCTCTGACCGCCGCGCCTCGGACTGCGTCGAGGCGATTTGCCTGGAATGGCCGGCGCTCCCCGCGCGTTGGCGACCCTCGAAGTCCGGGAGGAGCGCTCATGCCTTTTTCGCGTCGTCTGCTCACGGGTCTGTTCGCGTCGATCGTCGCGGCGGCGGTTCGGGCGCAGGAACCGACGCCCGCTCCCACTCCCGCGCCGACTCCGCCTCCCAATATCGACGTCCGCATGATTCGTCTCAAGCTCTCTGCCGGAGATCTGCCGAGCGCCGAGTCGATTCTCGAGTACCACAAGGCCGAGCACGGAGAGGACCCCGATTACACACTCGGCGTCGCCTGGCTGGCCCGGGGCGCGGCGCTCTTGGGCGACTGGAAAGCCGCCGCCGCGTGGGCGGGGGAGGCTCAGTCCATCGCCGACTCGAGGCTCAAGGCGGCGGAGGACTACGAGAAAGAACCAGAAGCGGTCTACGCGCTCGGCACGGCCATCGAAGTGCGCGCCCAGGCGCTCGCGGCAGCCGGCCGGAAAGCCGAGGCCATCGCCTCTCTCGACGAGGCCTTCCGGAAACAGGAGAAGGCCGGGGCCCCGTACAACCTGCGCGCGCGCATCTGGAAGCGCCGCAACATGCTGGAGCTCGCCGGCAAGCCGGCGCCGGCGATCCTCGCCGAGGACCACGTGGGTCCCGAGCCCCCGGCATTGGCGTCCCTGCGGGGCAAACCGGTGGTCCTCTTCTTCTGGTGGGAATCGTGCGGCGACTGCAGGATGCAGTCGGCGACGCTGCGCAAAGTCGTGGCCAAGTACCGGGACAAGGGGGTCGTCTTTGTCGCGCCCACGCGCTTCTACGGCAAGCCGGAGGCGCGAGCCGAGGAGAAGGAGAAGATCGACAAAAGCTGGCGGGAGACCTACGAGCTCGCCGACAGCGTCGCCGTGCCCATCAGCGACGCCGCGATGGTGCGCTACGGCGTGTCGGCGACGCCGACGTTCGTCTTCGTGGATCGCGCCGGAGTCGTGCGCCTGTACGCGCCGACCCGCATGAGCGAAGCGCGTCTCTCCGCGGAGATCGACC